>JBOGDN010000419.1:0-5575 GCA_050742995.1 Stackebrandtia sp.
CTCCTGGCCCTCGCCGCGGGACTCGGCGTGCTCGCGAATCTGCCGGAGTGGTGGAAACCCCTGTTCACCGGTTCTCTCGCGGCGACGCTGTCCGCGCTGGTCTACGCCGTCTTGTGGTTCACCGGAATGCGGCTCATCGGATCGGATCGTCCGTGAGCCCCGCGCTGAAGTACCTCCTGGCCCGGATTGGCCTGTTCGTCGTCGTGGGCGCGGCCCTGCTGGCCACCGGCCTGAACCCGCTGGTGTGCGCCATGACCGCGCTGCTTGTCTCCTTCGTCCTGTCGTTCGTGCTTTTCAAGAAGTGGCGTCGGGAAATGATCCGCAGCATGGACGAGACCATGTCACGTCGCCGCGAAGAAAAGGCCAGGCTGCGCAAGGCGCTGGCCGGCGACGAAGACTAAAGACCCGCGCGGACAGGTGGTCATCGGGGACTCTCGGGTTGTGGCAGCCGAGTGGATGGTCATCGACCGGGATCGGCAGAATCGGCTCGATTGCCACCCAGATCGCATCGGCCGCCTCCGGGTCCATCGCGCGTGTCACGACGAGAGTGCCTCCACTGGTCGCTGGTTTGGCGAGTGCACTCCCAGTCAAAACGCGAGACACCCCGACGACTGGTGGACGGCCACCCCCTACTCACGCGGGGTTAAGGTTGCACGGCGAGGCCGTCGAGACCTGTCGACGGTGATGAAGGAGCGGTCGTGGCGAAGTTGATCTACGCGTCGAACATGTCGCTCGACGGCTGCACCGAGGACGAACGCGGCGCCTTCGACTGGGCTCCGCCGGATGACGACGTCTTCGCGTTCATCACCGACCTCATGCGATCTGCAGGCACATACCTCTACGGGCGGCGCATGTACGAGACGCTGGCCGTCTGGGAGACCGACCCCACCCTGGCCGCGCGGTCAGACCTCATGGCCGACTACGCCAGCGCATGGCAGGCGGCGGACAAGGTCGTCTACTCCTCGACCCTCGCCGAGCCACCCACCGTGAACACTCGGCTCGAACGCCACTTCGACCCCAGCGCGGTACACGACCTGAAGGCCGCCGCCACCAGAGATCTCTTGGTCGGCGGCCCGAACCTCGCAGCACAGGCTCTCATCGCCGGACTGGTCGACGAGCTCGCCCTGTTCGTCTGGCCCGTCGTCCTCGGTGGGCGCAACCCCGCACTGCCGACGGACGCACGCGCCGACCTCGAGCTCATCGACGAGCACCGATTCAGCAACGGCGTCGTCCACCTCCGCTACCGCCTTCGGTAACGACGCGGGGAACCGCACCCTCGCGCGCAGCCCCGGAACACCGGCTCATGTTCACGCTGCGAACGTGGAAAACATTGCCTGTCGCGCCACTGACTAGTGCGCTGGCCGTGAACGGTTGCGTTGTATCCGTCGAGTCGGCGGCGTTGCCGGCAAGGCGCGAAGACCAAGGAAATGCCTTGCCCATTTTCGAGGATGAGCAACGCAGCCAGCGACGTCATCCGGCCGGCGAGGCAGGCAAACGTTCACGGTCAGGGCGCCAGGGCGGCAGTTCGGTCACGTTGGCGCACACCGCTCGCGCTGAAGGGCCCTACCCGCGCAGGTCCTAAGCGAAGACTAAGACCGACCCGTTTTCCCCATCCCAACAGGTTGCATCTCATCGATATCCTCCCAGATGCTGGGCTCTGCGACAAGAAGCTTTGAAAAGGAAGGCGGCCCGGGATGGGATTTACAGAAACGCTCAACGAGCATGCCGACGAGGTCCTCAAGTGGGCGGTTCGCCGGCTGTTGGAAGAAGAGGACTACGCCGTCGAGTGGGACGGCGACGACCACCAGCGAGACGAGTGGTGGCATGTCTTTTCGGACGATCTGAAGGAGCTGACCCTCGACCGTTACAACTCGGGTCCGCAGCACACCGGCGGCAAGGGCGGTCAAACCGACAACAACAGCGAATACGTCGCCATGCAGGGAGGCGAGGTCTGGAACCACCTGCTCTCGGAGTATTCGTGGGCCAAAGACGCCATTTTGGAGTTCGGCAAGGCCAGCCCTTCCACGACGCACGCGCTGCGCAACGAGATGAAGGGCACCGCGCTCCACCTGTGCGCCGACAGGAGCTGGTCAAACGCGATCGACGGGTCTGAGCCGCTCGACCACGACTTCGGCGGCGAGATCCCGGGCTCGGATCTCATGCTGGAGAACGCGATCAAGGAGATGGAGTACTGGGACGGCCAGTTCGCCACCTCGTTCATCCTGACCTTCGGCAACAGCGTCGAGAAGTGGACGGAGATCGTGCAGGGCAACTTCTACCTTGCCGCCCTGCTGACGGACAGTTTGGACGCGCAGACGGCCGTGGTCGTCGCCGCGCGAAAAGACGTCGTGGGGATCTGCGACGCCACGGTGGCGGCCCTCAAAGGACTCGAAGAGTCTTCGGGCCCCGCCACCTCGAGGCTCCTGACGATCGCGGGCGCCATCATCGGCGTGACGCTGACGGTGGCCTCGGCGGGCACGGCGGCCGCGGTCGTCGCCGCCGCGTTCGCGGTCACGTCGGCTGTGGTGGCCGAAGCGGAGGCCAGCGGCGAAGCCGACGTGGAGGGCCAAGGCAGCGACGAGAAGTACAGCGTGTCCGGCGAAGACGCGTTCTGGGTGCTGAACTCGATGACGCTTGAACTCGGCACCGTCACCGACAGGATCGGCGAGAAGGAGGGCGAGATCAAAGACGGCCTGTGGGAGGCGTACAACGCCGTTCTCTCCAACCGCGACAAATACGAAATCCAAATCGAATCCAGCCCCGAGCAGATCGGCGACCGCCAGACCGGCGCGGAGACCGAAACGCTCGCGACGGTCGCCGAAACGGACTTCCCCGCCGCCGCCGAGCCGCTCTTGACGGCGAACGAGGAGCTCGCCGGGACAGGCGCCGAATCGGGCGCGTTCGCCAGCGAGACGTACGACTGCGAAACCGTGGTGCAAGCGCCCTGGCAGGCGGTTCGCGACCTGTTGATGGACCTCACCGCCACAAACGGCAACGTCGTGAAGCACACCGGCGAGACCTTGCTCGCCTACGCGGACCAGGTCGGAGTCGTCGACGGAAACGCCGCCGACGACCAGCGAAACGCCTATAAGGACCTCACCGGCGAAAAGTCGGGCCGAGAGCACGAACCCTACGAGGAGCCGGACATTCCGCCGGGCGCGTACCGCGGCTACTACTGACATCCGACGTGAAGGAGACCGGCAATGACCTCACTCGTGCGACATCTGGAGCAGCTGACCGTCACCGCCACCTCGCCAGACGGCAAGATCAAGGTGGCGCTTCGCGACGAGGGCAGGATCCTGTGCGGCTTTCGCGGCAAGGACGACTTCCGCGCCTACGGCGCCGGCGAGCTTTCGCGGCAGCTCGGCGCGATGTTTTCTTCCCTTGAGGAGGGTCGCCGCCGCGGCGTGCGTCAGGCGTACGAGGCGTCCGGCTGGGACGTCGAGGACGAAGCGCCGCATTGGGACGCCCAGCGGCGGCGTTACCGCGCCGCCTTGTCCGGCGCCGAGGTCCGCGGGCGGTCGCGTGGCGGGCTTGTCCTCTTCAAGGCCTCGGGCGACCTGGAAAACTGCCAGGTGAAGGTCCACCCGAAGGCGCTTGAGGAGCTGGAGGCCGACCAGTTTTTGTTCGAACTCCACAGCGCCTACGCGGCGTTGCGCCTTGACCGCAAGCTCAAGCGCAACGAGTTGAAGCGGGAGCACCTGCCCCGCTGACCTTCTCCGGCTGTCTTGACACCGAGAGGCGACGATGACGAACACCTCTGACACCGTGTCCGGCGGCGGCTCCTCCGTCGCTTTGGGGAAATCGCCGCGTCGTCGGGCCGGGCGCCTGCTCGTCCTGGCGACTTTGGCGGCGGTCGCCGTCGGCGCGGTGACGGCGGTGTTCGTTTTCGGCGTCGGCGACGACAACGCCGGCCTCGACAGCTGCCCCCCGGAGCGGCCGCCCACCGGCAAGGTCGATCCGGAGCCGGCGCCGGACGCGCCGACTGAGCAGTTGCGCGTCGTGGACAGCGGGTTCGCGCCGTCGGTCCGCAGCGAAACCAGCGGCGCCACCGAGCGCTCCACGTTCGGCTTCATACTCGAAAACGAATCCGACCTCGTCCTCTACGACGCCTACGTGAGCCTGCGTCTCGTCGACGCCGACGGCGAGGACCCGACCGAGGGCTTCACGCCGAGTCAGCTTGAGGAGAACGCCTACTACCTCGACTCCGTCCACGTTCCGGCGCTCCTGCCCGGTCAGCAGGTCGGCATGGGCGGAATGGTCGTCACCTGGGTGTCGCTGGCCGAAGACCCCGAAACCGGCGACGGCTTCAAGCCCGATCCGGTCGACTACGACGCGCTGGGGATCGAGGTCGTCGAGGTCGACGGCGAATGGTGGACGCCGGACAACGACGTGCGTCATTTCGTCGACGTGGCTCCCGCCGAAGCCGAGCGCGTCGACGCCGGCCCCGAGGTGGAGTTCACCTACCTCGACGGCACGCCGGGCGCCAATCCCCAGTTCGAATACGACGTCGACTCCCCGCACTGCGACGACCTGGCCGCCTACCCTCCCACCGCCGTGGCGTACAACGCCGACGGCGACATCGTGGGCGGAAACATTTCGCTTGGCACAAGCGACGAGCCGGAGCTGACCTACCCGCCCGGCGTCAACCGCGCCGCCGATTCGCTCGACCTGCTGGCGCCCGAAGGGGACCTGACCGTCTCCGTGTTCCCCTATCCCGCGCCGGCGACCCCCGTCCTGACGCGGGAATGACCGTCAGGTCAGGTCGTCTACGAGCTCGTCTGTGACGGCCGCGCCCTCGGCGAGCGCCTGGGCGCAGTGTTTCAGCCAGGAGCGCAGTCCGTCGACGGTTCCGGTGGCGAAGGCCCCGGCCGCGCCGACGTATTCGGGCGCCCGGCGCGCGTGGCCGACGTCCACGGCGATCAGCAGGCTCGGGTCAAGGCCCCGGGAGGCCAGCTCCAGACGGGCGGCGGCCCGGGCGACCAGCCCGTTCGCGGTCGGGAACGCGCGCAGCGCCAGCAGTTCGCCGTGCACCACGGCGGCCGTCAGCGTCGCGGGCACGCCCGCCGCGTCGCCGGCCGCCAGGTCGCACAGCGCCTCCAGCCTGGCCGACGCCGCCGCGGCGAGTCGGGGACGTCCCAGCGACTCTTCGTCGGCAAGGCCCCGCGCGGCCGCCAGGTGCAGTCGCGCCAGGGCCTGGCGCGGGGCCTTCGGCCACACGTCGATCAGGGCCGGCAGCTCGGCGCCGACGCGCAGGGCGCCCTGGACGTTCGGGTCGACGACCGTCCCGGAGCGGATCTCCTCGACGGACCGCTCCGTTCCCTCAAGCGCGGCCGAACTCGCGGCGCAGCGCAGCGAGACCTCGGCGGCGGCCTTGGCGCCGTGACGGCGCAGCCGCCGGTTCCACAGCGTCTTGCCGACGGCGTCTCGCGCGCCTTCCAGCGCCTCGGCGACGTCGGCCAGTTCCAGCAGCGGCGCAAGCGGGTGGGTCACGCGGCGACCCTATACGCGCCGCGGCCGCCGCGAATTTCCGCCGTTCGCCGCCCGCCGGCGTCCGTTCGCCGCCGCCCGAGGC
>JBOGDN010000420.1:0-1543 GCA_050742995.1 Stackebrandtia sp.
CAGCAGGCCCAGCGCCGCGGCGCCGGCTGCCACGGCGCGACTCGCGGCGGTGCGTGTGGAGCTCATGAGGATTCCTCTCCTCCGGGGCCAAGGCTAGTGCATCGATTTATCAGTGCAACGATGCACACAGACTAGGGACCTGAAATAGGCTTGTCAACAGCTTGCAACGCGCGTATTTTCGTACCGAAACCCCGACTCTTGTTCACCAAGGACGGGAAATATTTAGTAAACCGATGCACTGTTGCTTACCCATCCAGCACTCAAGCGAGGAACGTCCTGGTGAACGGTGTGACTATTTACAAGGTCGCCGAGGCGGCGGGCGTCTCGCCCAGCACGGTGTCGAACTTCCTCAACGGCCGCTCCGAGCGGATGCAGCCGCAGACCCGCGCGCGCGTCAGCGAGGCCATCGAACGCCTCGGCTACAAGCCCAACCAGGCCGCCAGGCAATTGCGCACCGGACGCACCCAGGTCATCGGCTTGGTGGTGCCCTCGGTGGCCAACCCGTTTTGGGGCACCTTCGCCCGCTACCTGGAAGGCGCGGCGCTCGCCGAGGGCTACCGCGTGCTGCTGTGCAACAGCGAGCGCGATCCAGAGCGCGAACGCGACTATGTCGAGCAGCTGTGGGACGACGGGATTCGCGGCGCGGTGCTGTGCTCGTCGCTGCCGTCGCTTGAGCACATGCTGCCGCTTGTGGAGCGTGGTCTGAACCTGGTCGCGTTCGACCGCACCGCACAGGCCGGCGACCCCGAGGGTCTCGTCAACATCGGCGTGGACAATGTGGTGGGCGTGCAGCTGGCGACCGGGCATCTGCTCCAGCTCGGCCATCGCCGGCTGGCGTTCGTCTCCGGCGCGGTGCGCAGCGTCAACCGCCGCGGTCGCCTGCGGGGCTTCCGGGACGCGCTGGAGGCCGAGGGTCTCGACCCGGACGACGCGATCGTGTGGCCGGGAGCGTCCGAGGGGCCCGACGGGGATCTCGACGCCGCCGGGCTTGGCCGCACCGCCGCCCGGGAACTGTTGCGCGGGCCCAACCCGCCCACCGCGATCGTCGCCGTCAACGACATGTGCGCGCTCGGCGTGTGCGCGGGCGTGCGCGACGTGGGCCTTCGCGTCGCCGACGACGTGTCGGTCGTCGGCTTCGACGACATCGTGCTCGCGGATTTGGCGGCGCCGCCGCTGACGACCGTCCGGCAGCCGCTGCCGGAGATGGCCGCCGCGGCCTTCCGTCACCTGCGCGAGCGAGCCGGACAGGAAGCGCCTTCGGGCGGCGGCTCGCTGCTGATGCGCCCGGAGCTGGTGGTCCGGGCCTCAACGGGGGCGGCCCCGTGAGCGAACAAGACGTCGAGGCGGTGTGCCTCGGAGAGTCGATGGCGTTGGTAGCGCCCGATCCTCCGGAGCCGCTGTGTCGCGGCGTCGCGCTGCGCCTCGACGTGGCCGGGGCCGAGTCGAATACGGCGATCTGGCTGGCGTCGCTTGGCGTGCGGGCGGCGTGGCGGGGCCGCATCGGCGCCGACCCGTTCGGGGACATGATCGAGGACAGCCTCGT
>JBOGDN010000421.1:0-3297 GCA_050742995.1 Stackebrandtia sp.
CGGGAAGGAGGAGGAGAGAGCGGCAGCGGCGAGGCCGGTTAGGGCTGCGACGCTTCGGTCTTCCAGTTCAGCCGTTCGTGCAGCACGGCCTGTTCGGCCGGGTTGGCGGTGAGGTCCAGGGCTCGCCGGTCGGCGGCGCGGGCGGCCTCGGGGTCGCCGAGGTCGCGGAGTATTTCGGCGCGGGCGGCGTGGTAGATGTGGTGCCCGTCCAGGTCTGTCGCGAGCGCGTCGAGTTCGGAAAGCGCTGCTTCGGCCCCGGCGGTGTAACGCACGGCGATCGCGCGATGCAGCCTCGCCACCGGCGACGGGGAGAGCGCCAGCAGCATGTCGTACAGCATCGTGATCTGCGGCCAGTCGGTGTCTTCCCAGCGGGCGGCCTCGGCGTGACAGGCGACGATCGCGGCCTGTAGCTGATACTGGCCGGGGCGACGTCGGGCCGCGGCGCGCGACAGCAGCGCCACGGCGTCGGCTATCGCCTCGCGGTCCCACAGCGAGCGGTCCTGACTTCGCAGCAGCACCAGGCCGCCCTCGGCGTCGAACCGGGCCGCGTGCCGGGCCCGGTGCAGCCGGATCAGCGCCAACAGCCCGGCCGCCTCCGGCTCGGCGGGCATCAGCCGGTGCAGCAGGCTCGCCAGCCATTCGGCGTCTTCGGTCAAATCGCGGTCGCCGACCTCGCCGGAGGTGGACAGGTATCCCTCGTTGAACAGCAGATAGACCACGGACAGCACCTCGGCCAGCCGAGCGGCCAGCTCGTCGTCGTCCGGAACGCGGTAGGGAACCCCGGCCTCGGCGATTTTGCGTTTCGCCCTGGTGATGCGCTGCGCGACCGTCGACTCCGAAACCAGAAACGCCCGGCCGATCTGCGCGCAGGTCAAACCGCACACCACCCGCAGCGTCAACGCGATCTGGGCCGGACGCGACAGCGCCGGGTGGCAGCAGGTGAAGATCAGCCGCAGTCGGTCGTCGGGCGCCGATTCCGGCGGCACGCGAAGCGCGGCGAGCTTTTCCCGGTAGCGGGTCTGGCGGCGCAGCACGTCGAGGCCGCGCCGCCGCGCCACGGTGAACAGCCACGCCGCCGGCCGGTCTGGAATGCCGTCGACGGGCCAGTGCCGCAGCGCGGCTTCGACGGCGTCGGCCACCAGGTCTTCGGCGGCGGAAAAGTCCCCGACCACCGACACCAGCGACGCGGCGAGCTTGCCCGAATGGTCGCGGACCACTCGGGCAAGCTCGGCGTCGGCCGATTCGTTCACTGTCAGTGCTCGTAGACCGGGCGGAGTTCCACCGTCGGGCAGCCCGGCCAGGACTCCACCAGCCGCAGCGCCTCGTCGAGGTCTTCCACTTGGATCTCGACGAATCCGCTGACCACTTCCTTCCCTTCGATGAAGGGGCCGTCGGTCATGATCGACTCGCCAGACTCCTTGCGCACGGTCGTCGCCGTCTCCGGCGGCCGCAGGTGGCTGCCGTGCAGGTACTTGTCGCCGAGGTCGGCGAACCACTTCTCCACCGCGGCGTAGACCTGGTTGCGGTCGTCTTCCGGCATGGCCGCCAGGTCCGCGACGTACTTCTCGGGGTCGATGAACATCAATACGTATCTCATGTCGAACACCTCCTGCCCATAAGACGAACGAGGAACCCGCCCGCACGACATCGGCGAGAAGCTTTGCCTCCCGGCCGCGGCTACTCGACGATGAACCAGTCGTTTTCCTGGTATTCCAGCGTGTAGCTTCCCAGATTCTCCTCGCTGAACTGGACGTCGGACACCACGGCGTCCACCGGGACGAACACCGTGCCGTCGTCTCGGTGCTCGACCAGCGTCTGGTCGACCGTCGCGGTCTCCAGCGCCGCGGCCTCTTCGTCCGAGATCATGCCCAGCACGATGCCGTAAGTGTCCTCGCAGGGGCCGAACCCCTCGTCTTCGGCGATTTTGGCGGCGGGCGCGGCGATCTCGCACACGGTGTCGAGGTCCTCTCCGCCGAGGGCGTGAAGGAAGTCCTCGAATCGGGCGATCGCGGCTTCGACGGACTCCGGCGCGGGGCCTTCCTCGGAGGGCTCGGCCTCCTCGCTCGGGCTCGCCGACTCCGTGGTCGGCTGGTCGTCGGCGGGAGTGGCCTCGTCGTCCTTGCAGGCGGAGACGGCGAGCAGCCCCGTCAGGCTCAGCGCGGCGATTCCGAGACGAACGTGTCGACGGTACATCAGACTCCTCAATGGGCATGAATATAGGGCTGACGCAGGCTATCCGCCCGTGTCAAGTCTGGACACTCCGGCGCCTTCCGTCATTTTTATGTAAAAATGTGCATCAATCAAATCCGGAGGGTCGAGGCATGTTCGCATCGCGCAAGTCCCGTCGCCGGCTCGCGGCCGTCGCGCTGCTGGCGGGCGTCGCCGCGACGTCGGCGGGCGTCGGCTCGGCCGCCCACGCCGACGAAGAGGCGGAGAACCTGCCGCCCTGCCCCGAGGTCTTCGGCCACGGCGGCTATCCCACCGGCCCCGACGGGTGGGAGCGGGACCAAGTCCGTCAGCCCAACAATCCGACGGCGCTGCAGGATCAAAAAGACATGGGCGCCTCCGGCGTCGAAGTAGACCTGCAGCTCACCAGGGACGGCACCAAGGCCGTCATGTGGCACAACGGCAGCACCTATTGGCTCACCGGGTCGCACGCGAACGTCAACACGCTGTGGTGGGACACCGGCGCCGACAAGCTCAACGGCCGCACGATCGAGGTCGGCCCATATCGGGACGAAGTGGTCCACACACTGCGCCAGTTCCTCGACAGCGCCCACGAAAAGACCATGGTTCCGCTGATCGAGATCAAGCCGAGCGCCGAACAGTCGCTGCTGCACTCCGACCCCGCGATCCGAGACCGGGCGTGGTCGGAGGTCCTCGATCCCATCGCCGAACGCGTCGACCGCCAAGAAATCATGATGTACACGCATTCGGACAACCTGCGGCCCGAGATGGTCGAGCGAGTCACCGCCGCGGGGCTGGAGGCGATCATCTCCCCGCAGGCGAACGGACCGGTGTGGCCCGACACGGTCGCCTGGGAAGAGCCGCCGCCGTCCTGGGAGGGCAACGAAGCCTCCTGGCAGGCCACACTCGACGAGGAGCCGAGTCGGATGGCCACGACCTGGACCCGGGAAATGCACGACTGGCTCGAGGGCCGCTGCGCCTAAACAAGCCCGACGACCGGTCGCTCGGCGGATCGCGGAGCTCTGACGCGTCGGCTATGACGCCGTGGCCGGCGAACCCCTGCGGGCGCGTGCGATGAGGACTGCCAGCGGGGTCATCAACGCGATCACG
>JBOGDN010000422.1:0-3616 GCA_050742995.1 Stackebrandtia sp.
GGCTTCGGTCGCGGCGTCGACCACCTGGCGGCTGTGGTCGGGCGGGATGACCGAGTCGGCGGTCCCGTAGACCACCGTCAGCGGAACTTCGGCGCGCACGACGTCGTCGGCGACCGGGAAGCGGTCCGACAGCAGCATCCGCACCGGCAGGAACGGGTAGGCCCGCTGACCCGCCGACGGCAGGTCGGCGAACGGCGAGCGCAGCAGCATTCCGGCCGGAGGGTGCTCGGCGGCCAGCGCGGCGACCACGCCGCAGCCCAGGCTCTCGCCGAAGAACAGGATCCGCTGCGGCGAGTAGCCGGCCTCCTCGGTCAAGTGGGCGTACGCGGCGCGCGAGTCGGCGTACAGACCTTCCTCGTGAGGCGAGCCCGGGTTGCCGCCGTAGCCGCGGTAGTCGAACAGGAGCACGGCGAACCCCTGCCGGGCGAGGATTTGGGCCAGCAGCACGCGGCCGCCGCGGTTGCCGGCGTTGCCGTTTGCCACGAGCACGGCGGATTCGCGGTCGACGCCGACCGGCGCGAACAGCCACGCGCCGAGCTCCAGGCCGTCGTCGGTCGTCAGCGTCACGTCGACGGCCGAGTCGGGTGTGGAGGGTTTGGAGGCGTCGGGCAGGTAGATCAGGCTGCGTTGCAACGCCCACGCGAGGGCCGTGATCACCAGATAGATCACGACGACGACCAGCAGAACCCGCAGGCCGCCTCGCATCGACATGATCCGCACGTTACCCCGCAAGCTCTCAGAGGGCACGCGGCGCTGGATTAAAGTGCAACCGTGCCGACATACGAACGACTCGAAGACCTCGACGACAGCGCGTTGACCGCCAGGTACGCGCCGCCCGACGGCGTCGAGTCGTGGCTGCGGGTCAACTTCGTCTCCAGCCTCGACGGCGCGGTCACCGTCGACGGCCGCTCGGCGGGGCTTTCCGGCGCCGCCGACATGCGGGTGTTCAAGATCCTGCGGATGCGCTGCGACGCGCTTGTCGTCGGCGCCGGCACGGTGCGCCGCGAAGCCGTCCACTACCGGGCGCTGCGGCTGACTCCCGATCGGACGGCCTGGCGCCGCGAGGCCGGCATGCCGGACCACCCCACCATGGCGGTGGTGTCGCGCTCGGCCGACCTGAACCCCGAGGCGCCCATGTTCATCCACGCCCCGGTGCGCCCGATCGTCATCACCTGCCAGGCGGCGCCGGCGGGCGCGCGGGAGGCGCTTTCGGAGACCGCGGAGGTGATAGTCGCCGGCGACGACGGCGTCGACTTCTCCGAGGCCGTGCGCCAGCTGCGCAAGCGGGGCCTGCGGCAGATCCTGTGCGAGGGCGGACCGCACGTGCTCGGCGAGATCACCTCGGCCGATCTGGTCGACGAGGTGTGTTTGACGGTGTCGCCGCTGCTCGCCGGGGCCGGGGCGGGACGCATCACCGCCGGCCCCGGCTCGCCGGTGCGTCGGATGCGACTGTCGCACGTCCTGGAGGCCGACGACTATCTGATGCTGCGCTACGTGCGCCACGACCGCTGACCTCGAATCGAACAGCCGCCTGGCCGTACTGTGACGCACGCGGCTGCCATGATGGTGCGCATGGTTGAGGCTCGACAGGCCGACGACGTGGTGGGGCGGGTGCTGGGGACTGAGGACGCCACACCCCTGACGTTTTGGACGGCCGTCGCCGAAGGCGCGTACCTGCAGCTGGACGACGTGGTGGTCACGCGGCGCGAGCTGCCCGGCCGCGATCCGGTGACGGTGTCGGGTGTGGTCACCGCGGTCCGGTCGCGCCACGAGGGCGCCCAGTTCGACTCCGACGTCTTCGAGATCTCCGAGGGCCATCTTCCCGCGCAGGTGCAGGAGGCCGCCGAGGTGACGGTCACCCGGGTGGAGCCGGAGGTGTTCGTGCCGCCGCGGCCCGGCGACGAGGTGCGTCGCGCCACCGGCGGCGACCGCGACAGCGCGCTCTACTTCGATCAGATGACTCGCCAGGTCCCGCTTGGGTTCAGCCGCGACGGCGAGCCGGTGTTCCTCAACGCCGACTTTATGGACGGCACTCGCGGCGCGCACGTGTCGATATCGGGGATCTCCGGCGTGGCCACCAAGACCAGCTTCGCCACGTTTCTGCTTTACTCGCTGCTGCACTCCAAGGCGCTCGGCCCCGAGGCGGTCAACACCAAGGCGTTGATATTCAACGTCAAAGGCGAGGACCTGCTGCTGCTCGACCACGCCAACACCAAACTGGACGACGAGATCCGCCGCTCGTACGAGCGGCTCGGCCTTCCGGCTCGGGCGTTCTCGTCGGTGACGGTGCTGGCGCCGCCTCGCGCCGGCGACCGCAACGGCGTGCCGGACGTGTCGTGCCGGTCCACTGGCGTGGAGTCGTTCTACTGGACTCTCGCGCAGTTCTGCGTCGACCGGATGCTGCCGTTCGTCTTCGCCGACGCCGACGACGAGCGGCAGCAGTACACCATGGTGGTGCATCAGGTCGCCGCGAAGCTGGCCCGCGAGGCAGCCGCCAAGGACGACGGCGGGGCGGTCGTCGACGGTCAGCTGCTTTCGTCCTACGGCGACCTGGTGGACTTCCTGTGCGACCGGCTTTCCGACGAGACCACTCGCGGGGCCTGGGCGGGCACGGCCGTGGGGCTGGGAACCGTCAACGCGTTCATCCGGCGTCTGATCTCGTCGACTCGCGACATCGGCAGGCTGGTGCGCGGCGACCTGCCGCCGCGCCGCGTCCACGGCGCCGACTCCGACGCCCAGGTCACCGTCGTCGACCTGCACAACCTCCCCGACCGCGCGCAGCGCTTCGTCGTCGGAGTGATCCTGCGCAATGAGTTCGAACGCAAAGAGAAGGCCGGGACCGCGCGGCCGCTGCAGTTCGTCGTGCTCGACGAGCTCAACAAGTACGCGCCGCGCGACGGGACCAGCCCGATCAAGGAGATTCTGCTCGACATCGCCGAGCGCGGCCGGTCCCTTGGCGTGGTTCTCGTCGGCGCGCAGCAGACCGCGAGCGAGGTGGAGCGGCGCATCGCCGCCAACAGCGCGATCCGGGCGGTGGGGCGGCTCGACCCGGCCGAGGCGGGGCGGCCCGAGTACGGCTTCCTGGCGCAGGGGCAGCGGCAGCGGGCGTTGATGGCCAAGCCGGGCACCATGTTCGTCGCCCAGCCCGAGCTGCCGGTGCCGCTGGTGGTGAACTTTCCGTTCCCGTCGTGGGCGACCCGTCCGCAGGAAGCCGGAGCGCCTCCGGCCTCCGCGCTGCGTTCGGCCACTCAGGCCGTCGACCCGTTCACGCTGGCCGCCGACGACGACGATGACATCCCCTTCTAGGCAGTGCGGTTAATCCGCCGATCGAGGAGCCGTAGCCTTGCGAATCCTTCACACCTCCGACTGGCACATCGGGGCCACCCTCAAGGGACAGTCGCGCGCGACCGAGCAGATCGCCGTGTTCGGCGAGATCATCGCGCTTGCCGAGGCCGAAAAGCCCGACTTGGTGGTCGTGGCCGGCGACCTCTTCGAGACCGCGGCGCCGTCGGCCAAGTCGCAGGAGCTGCTGACGAAGACGCTGACGGCCCTGCGCGCCACGGGCGCCGACGTCGTGGCGGTGGCGGGCAACCACGACAACGGCGCGGCCGTCGAC
>JBOGDN010000423.1:0-5295 GCA_050742995.1 Stackebrandtia sp.
GCCACGTCGGCTTCTAGCGCCTCCGGCGACTCGTCGCGCATCCGCTCTTCCCCGGCGACCTGCTCGAACAGCTCCTGCGCGGCCGCCGGCGCCAGCGCGTCGAGGCTCAGCGGCGTGGCCTCGTCCAGATCGGTCATTCGGGTGCGGCTGGTGATCAGCGTCAGGCAGCCGGACGAAGCCGGCAGCAGCGGGCGCACCTGCTCGGCGTTGAGGGCGTTGTCCAGCAGGATCAGCATCCGCTTGTCGTGCAGGCGGCTGCGCCACAGCGCGGCGCGCGAGTCCAGGTCGGCGGGCGTCTGCTCGCCGGAGACCCCCACCGAGTGCAGCAGCTGCTCAAGTGCTCGCGTCGGCATGAGGGGACGGACGCCCGGAGTGAAGCCGCGCAGGTCGACGAACAGCTGGCCGTCGGGGCAGCGGTCGGACAGGCGGTGCGCGGCGGTGACCGCCAGCGCGGTCTTGCCGACGCCGGCCATGCCGTCGATCGCTGCCACCGCGGGCGGCTCGTCCGACTCGACCAGCACTCGCAGCTCCTCGTCGCGACCGGCCAGGACGACCACGGCGGACGGCAGCTGCGCGGGCGGCGACGCGCCGGCGGTCCCCGCCGAATCGGACTGGTCGTCGGAGGCGAGGTCGAGCGCGGGGTCGCGGTTGAGGACGGCGCGGTGCAGCCGCCGCAGCCTGGGGCTGAGGTCGAGCCCGAGCTCGCCGCCGATCCGCTCGCGCGCCTGCTGGTAGGCGGCGAGCGCCTCGGCGGGTCTGCCGCTGCGGTAGCGGGCGAGCATGAGCAGCCGGTACAGCTCCTCGCGGTAGGGCTCGTCGGCGCACAGCTGCGCCAGCGTGTCGACGACCTCGAGGTGCCCGCCGCGTGCCAGCCGCGTCTCCGCCTGTTCGATGCGCGCGTCGGTGCGCAGCGCGTCGAGCCGCTCGATCTCCGGCAGCAGGACCGGAACGTCCCCGACGTCGGCGTAGGGCTCGCCGCGCCACAGCGCGAGCGCCTGGTCGTAGCGGACCTGGGCCTGATCCAGATCGCCGAGCGTGTGCGCCTGCCGCGCGGTGCGGACGAGGTCCTCGAACAGCTGCCAGTCCAACTCGGACCGACTGGCCACAAGGGTGTATCCGTTGGCGCTGTGCGTCACGCGCCTGGAATCCCCCAGCAGCTTGCGAAGCCGGTGCACGTAGATCTGCAGGGTCTTGGCGGCGTTGTCGGGCTCGACGTCGGGCCACAGCGTCCCGATCAGCGACTGCGGCGACACCGGCTTGCGGGCGCGAGACAGCAGGACGGCCAGCAGCAGCAGCTGCATTCCGGCGCGCGGCGACACGTCGTCGCCGTCGGCGTGGACCGTCAACGGCCCAAGCACGCCGAATCTGATGGCCCTCACCTCCCGCCGGACTCGTGAAACCACGGTGAAACCGGACTGCGGCAGCATATATTGCCGCATCTAAGCGCGGGTTTACAAGAAGGCGGAACCATGAACGACGTGCAGACCGAGCCGGAGGAAGCTCGGTCGACGCTCAACATCGACGCCGAGCGAGTCTCGGGCATGGCCGGCAGCGCCGAGGACGCCGCGGACGCGGTCGACGGCACCGAGGCCATCGTCAGGGAGGACACCGGACCCGCCGAGCACGGCCTGGACGGCTGGGAAACCGCCCGTCAGATCAGCAAAATCATGGTCAACTGGGGCACCAAGTCCCGCGCCTGCCGCGACTCCCTGGAGTACTTCGCCGACGCCCTGCGGACCACCTCTACCGGCTTGGAGGGCACGGACGCCCAGGCCGCCGCCGGTTTCGTCTTTCCCGCGGACAACCCGGTTTCGCTCGGCGAGCCCCCGTGGCCGCGGCCGGTGTCCGACGACCCCTCCCTCGACTTCCCGGAGCCGGGAGGAAACAACGGATGACCGTTGACTTCGCCGCGCTGCGCAACGCCGACATCGGCGCGCTGGAACTGCTGGCAGAGGCGTGGTCGGCCGTCGGGTCGAAGATGACCGACGCCCGGTCGAGCTATGACAACGTCAACAGCTACATGTTCAGCGACGACTGGACCGGCGCGGCGGCCGAGCAGGCGTGCACGCGCAACACCGAGCTGCTCGAGCTGATCAACGCCGGCATCACCGAGTCCGAAACGATCCGGGACATTCTCGGCGACGCGGTGGAGCGGTTTCGGACCGCCAAGACCACGCTGACGGACCTGGTCGAGGCGATCGACGGGATCTCGCAGCTGGAGATCAGCTCCAGCGGCCAAGTCAGCCTCACGCCCGGCAGCGAAGGCGACGTGTGGACCCACTACCGGGACCAGTACCAAAGCGACATCGACCAGGCGGTCGAAGACGCCCAGACCGCCGACGGGGAGGTCTCCGAGGCGCTGGCGCTCGCCGGAGAGACCGCCAACCTCAGCGACAACACCTTCAACGGGCAGGCCCTCGACGTCGAAGGCCTGCAGCAGGCGCGCGAGGACGCCGAGACGGCCGCCGGCGTCCTCCTCTCCAGCGAACTTCCCACCCACGAGCAGGAACAGGAGCTGGAACGACTGCTCGCCGCGAACTCGGACAACCCCGCGTTCGCCGAACATCTCATGTCCGAGCTGGGGTCGGACGGCTTCGCCGCCGCGGCCGGCATGTTGGGAACGTCCGTCGGGCCGCAGAATTCCGACGACATCATCCCGCTGCTGGGCGAAACGCTGGCCACGGCCACGAACCCGGACCTCCAGCCGAGCCTGAGCGAGGGATGGACCCGTTCCCTCATGCAGGACAGCTGGGCGTACTACCCGGAGATCTCGCGCCTGCTCGAGCACGGCGAATACCACGAGGACTTCATCGTCCCGATCGCCGAGCACATGATTCAAATGGAGAACTCCTCCGACCCCGAGCTGCCGCCGTGGGACCCCGGCGACGGCTCCCCGCTGCACTCCGCGCTCACGGCGATCGAGAGGAACCCGGAGGCGGCCACCGCGCTTCTCAGCGGAAGCCGGGACTACCAGGACATGCCCTATGTGGATTCCACCGGAGAGCGCATCGAGCTGATCGACGAGGACTTCAACACGGTCGACTACCTGCTCGGCGAGGACAACATCGCGTTCTCCGACGTGGAGGACTTGAACTCCTCCGAGCTGGCCACGACCGTCGGCAACGTGCTCGAGGCCGGCGCCACCGGCATGCCGGCCGGGACCCCGGCGGAGCTGCCGCGCGTCGAGCACACGCCGGAGATGGCCGCGGTCACCGAAAGGATCGTCGAATACGTCGGCGCCAACCCCGACGCCGTCGAGAACTCGTACTCGCCGGTGCGCGCCTCAATGGACAACCTCGGCCGGATCACCGTCAACTACATGGAGGACTTCCACCGGGCGTTCGCCGACACCACCGCCGACTCCGCCTGGCAGCCCAGCTCGCACGGCACGCCGCTGGATCTCGGGGACTATTCGCCCGACGGTCAGCAGGACCTGAAGCAGTACCTGCAGGTGCTCGGCCACAGCGAGGAGGCCGGACAGCTGGTGTGGGAAGCCAGCCTCGGAACGACGTACAACAACGTCTACGAGGCCACCGCGATGGACGGAAGCAACGCGATCCACCAGATGCACGCCATCGAGCCCCACTCCCGGTTGATGGCCGAGGTCAGCAACGGCCAGTTCGAGGCGATCCGCGACGAGAACCTGCGCGAAGCCAGCCATCACAACTTCAACCTCGACGTCCTGGGCGAGGCCGTCTCCCGAGGCGGCCACATGCTCGGTCCGGTCGGCGACGGCTTGAGCTGGGGCGCCGGCGGGGTGATCGACGGCTTCAGAGAAGACGGCATGGCCGCGGCTGCCGAAGACCAGGCCGCGTACGCCGACGAGATGAAGGGCCAATTCGACACCCAGGTGCTCGAGCTCGCCGAGCAGGCGATGCGCGCCGGCGGCGCCACCGACGAGCAGATCCAAAACGACCTGGCGATGATCGTCGAAAACTCCTCGAACTGGTACCGGGCCGAACTCAGCCCGGTGCAAGACGAGGAGGGGCGACGCGCGGACGGAGACTGACCCGTGAACGACACCCCGGAAACCGTCTCGGCCGACATCGTCGACCTTGGATCGTTCGCCGCGCGGCTGCGGCACGACGTCGACACGGTGCTCCAGCCGGCGCTGGACGCGGTGGACGGCGACGTGGGCGCGGTGCTGGCCGGGGACCGTCCCAATCAGGCGCTCGGCAACCACGACTTGAACCCGGCGGCGCAGTGGATCGGCGCGGCCATCGAGATCAACATCCGCGAATCCGCCGACCACCTGCGCAGTCTCATCTCCAGCATGGAGTTCATGGCGGAGCTGGCCGAGGCGATCGCCCGCGACTACGGCACGATCGACGAGCAGAATCAGATGGACGTCAGCGCCATCGCCGACTACGTCCGCCAGGTGAACCAGTCGGCCGGGCCGCGCGCCGACGAACCCGCGGAGCCGGTGTGACGCCATGACGAGGAACTTCGAGAACCTGCGGCTGCCGGACGTGGTCTCCGTCGCCGACGCCGACGACGCCCAGGCGATGGACGACAACGCGCGCATCGCCGGCGACCTGTACCGCGCCTACGAATACGCCAACTCGAACTTCGGCGGGTACCTGGCGCAGCTGCGTCGACACTGGACCGGCCCGGCCGCGGGCCGCTTCCTCGAAGAAGCCGACGTCGTCCACGAGGACGTCGGGAACATGGGCGAGGTGCTGAACGCGCACTCCCAGGCGCTGCCGGAGGTCGCCGGCGCCATGCGCACCCTGCGCCAGGAGTCGCACGCGCTGCTTGAGGAGTACCGGGAAAAGCGCGGCGAGATCAGCCCCGACGCCGCCGACGCCACGCCGCAACGCAGGCAGCTCGCGGAGGAGTACAGCCGGAAGGCCCGCGACGTGCTCGCCGCCGCCAACGACGTCTACCACCAGTACAACAACGGCTGGCTTTCGCCGCCGCCGGAGTTCCGCGGCGTGCTGCCCGATTCGGCGGGGCCGCGCGCGACCTCGACGTCGGAATTGCCGGTTGACACGACCCAGCAGACTGCCCATGTGGCCTCGACGTCCGCCGATGCTCGGCTCCCGCCCGCGAACGGGCCGGAGCTGCAGAGCGTGACCGGATCGGCGACGACGACGCCTCCTCCCCCGACGCAGACCGTCCCCTCTGGTCTTGGCGCCGGCGGAGCCACGCCCGGGTTCAGTCCCGCGGCGCCGTTGCCCCCGCCCCGGTTCCCCGCCGGCGGCGTACAGGGGCCACTGCCCGGCGGCGCCGCGTCCCGACCATTTGCCGGCCGTACTCCGGGCGCCCCGAGCCCGGGGGCCCTGCGGTCAGGTG
>JBOGDN010000424.1:0-8936 GCA_050742995.1 Stackebrandtia sp.
GGCGCAGGCTCGGCCGCTGCGGCGTGCGCGGCGCCGCGCCGCGGCGCCAGGTCACCACGGTGTCGGAGGTGATCATCACCGCCTCGGACGGCTCGGCTTCGACGATGTTCAGCAGCACCGTCGTCCAGCCCATGCCCACGGTGTTGGAAAGCGAGCGCCGGGCCGCGGCGACCATGTCGCGCTCGACGCCGCCGATGTCGAGCGGCAGCAGCGACACCTGGTCGCCCACTGAGATCACCTTGCTCAGCAGCGCCAGCCGCAGCGTCTCGGCGGGCACGGCGGCGCTGATCTCGACCGGCCCGGACACGACGACGCGCCGCGCCGCCGCCAGCGTCGCCGGCGACACCTCGACCGCGTCACCGTCGCGCAGTCCGAGATTGCCGAGGGTCAGATCGTCGGCGCCGACCGCGCGCCGCCCCGCGCCGACCTCGGAGGCCAGCGCGATGCAGGTGGTGGTCCGGCTCCCGCGCAGCCGCACCGGGTCGCCGGGCCGCAGCCCAAGTGCGGTGAGCACTTCCGGGTGCAGCCGGACGATGCCGCGACGCGCGTCGAGGGTCGCGGGCCGCAGCGAGGCGGACAGGCTCAACGATTGGCGGGAAATCACGTCGGCAAGCCTAAGTCGTGCGCGCGACCGACGGCGCGCAAGCAACGCGCGGGACAACCGCTGTACCCCGGCATGGCACGTGGCATCCTTGGCGGCGATGTCGAAACGCGCGCAACGGGCCTCAGAACGCGCCAAGCGCGGCGAGCGTCCGCCTTCTCCCGAACCGCTGGCGGTTCCCGCCGCGGACAGCCACGCCCACCTGGACATCGTCGCCGGCTGGTCCGACGACGCCGACCGCTCCGGGAGCGTCGCCCACGACGACCCGGCCGTGGCCGAGGAGCTCGACGCGGCCGCGGCCGTCGGCATAGACCGGGTCGTGCAGGTGGGCATCGACGTGTCGTCCTCGCGCTGGGCCGCCGACCTGGCCGACTCGGACTCGCGGGTGCTCGCCGCCGCCGCGCTGCATCCCAACGACGCCCCGAAGCTGGACGACCTGGACGCCGCGCTCGCCGAGATCGAGAAGCTGGCGCAGCGGCCCCGAGTCGCCGCGCTCGGCGAAACCGGGATGGACTTCTTCCGCACCGACGCCGACGGCCGTGCCCAGCAGGAACGCTCGTTTCGGGAGCACGTCGGCTTGGCCAAGATGTACGGCAAGACCCTGGTGATCCACGACCGCGACGCCCACGACGAGGTGCTGCGGGTGCTCGACGACGCCGGAGCCCCGGAACGCGTCGTCATGCACTGCTTCTCCGGCGACGCCGAGTTCGCCGGCGAATGCGCCCGTCGCGGCTTCTACATGAGCTTCGCCGGCAACGTCACCTTCAAAAACGCGCCCATGCTGCGCGAAGCCGCCCGCGCCTGCCCGCCGGAGCTGATGCTCGTCGAGACCGACGCTCCGTTCATGACGCCGATGCCGTACCGGGGACGCCAGAACGGCCCGTTCCTGGCGCCGCTGACGCTTCGGTTCCTCGCCGAGGAGCTCGAACGCGACCTCGACGCCCTGTGTGCGGGGATCTCGGCGAACACGGAGCGTGCTTTTGGCGGGTGGTGACTAAGCTCGTCCCAGAGCTGTGGGGGGTGTAGTCCATCATGAGTGCCGTGAACGAACTTCTCGCCGCAGGCGACGTGCGCGCCATCGCCGATGCGCTGACCGTGCGTCCCGCCAAGTCCCTGGGGCAGAATTTCGTGGTGGACGGCAACACGGTGCGGCGCATCGCCGAGGCCGCGAACCTGCGCGACGACGACGTGGTGCTCGAGGTCGGTCCCGGTCTGGGATCGCTGACGCTGGCGCTGCTGCCGCGCTGCGCGAGGCTGCACGCCGTCGAGATCGACGGGCGGCTCGCCTCGGCCCTGCCCGCCACCGTCGACGCGCGAGCGGGCGAGCACGCGTCCAAGCTGAAGGTGCGTCACGCAGACGCCATGACCTTGGTCGCCACGGACTTCTCCGAGGCGCCCACGGCGCTGGTGGCCAACCTCCCCTACAACGTGGCGGTGCCCGTGGTGCTGCACCTGCTTGCCGCGCTGCCGAGCCTGACGCGCGGGCTGATCATGGTGCAGGCGGAGGTGGCAGCGCGCATGGCGGCGGGCCCCGGCTCCAAGATCTACGGCGTCCCCAGCGCGAAGCTGGCCTGGCACGCCTCGGCCCGCCGCGCCGGATCGGTGCCGCGCGGCGTGTTCTGGCCGGTCCCGAACGTGGACTCGAGTCTGGTGGCCTTTGAGCGGCGAAAGCCGCCGCCGGGAGATCCGCACGAGGTGTTCGCGGTGGTGGACGCGGCGTTCTCGCAGCGCCGCAAGACGCTGCGGTCGGCCCTGGCCGACTGGGCCGGAGGCGCCGCGCAGGCCGAGGCCGTGGTGCGCGCCGCCGGGGTGGATCCGCGGCTGCGCGGCGAGGCCCTCGGCATCGAGGATTTCGCCGCGATCGCCGCGCAGCGGGGCGGCGCGGCATGACCGAAGCGGTGGCTTATCTCGACGAAAACCCGCCGGCGGTGCGAGTGCGCGCGCCGGCCAAGATCAACCTGCACCTGGGGGTCGGGGACGTCCGTCCGGACGGCTATCACGAGCTGACCACGGTGTACCAGGCGATTTCGCTGTACGACGAGGTGACGGTCGGCAACGCCCGCCGCCCCGGAGTGCACGTCGAGGTCACCGGATGCGACGCCGACTCGGCGCCGACAGGCGACGACAACCTGGCGGTGCGCGCCGTGCGCCTGCTCGCCGACCACGCCCGCGTCCCCACGCGGGTCACGCTGAAGCTGCACAAACGCATCCCGATCGCCGGCGGCCTGGCCGGCGGCAGCACCGACGCCGCCGCGGCCATGCTCGCGGCCGCCCGGCTGTGGAACCTGCCGATCGGACGCGCCGAACTGCTGCAGCTGGCCGCCGAACTCGGCAGCGACGTGCCGTTCTGCCTGCTCGGCGGCGTGGCTCTCGGTTCCGGACGCGGCGAAGACGTCTCCGAACTCCCCTACTCCGGCAGGAGCCACTGGGTGGTCGCCACCGCCGACGGCCGGCTGTCCACACCCGAGGTGTACGCCGAAGTCGACCGCCTGCGCAGCCGCTCGGGCCGAGGCTCCTACTCCAAGGACGTCTCCGGCCTGACGCACGCGCTGCGCGGCGGCGACCCCCACGACCTCGCAGGCCGCCTGCGCAACGACATGACCGACGCGGCGATCTCGCTGCGCCCCGCGCTGCGCGACGTGCTTGACGCCGGCGACGACGACGGCGCCCTGGCAACGCTGGTCTCCGGCTCCGGCCCCACCGTGCTGTTCCTGGCCCGCGACTCCCACCACGCCGCCGCCCTGGCCGGCCGCCTGCGCATGCGCCGCATCGCCCGCGGAGTCCACTGCGCCTACGGCCCGGTCCAGGGCGCACACCTCCACTGACCGACAGAGCACCGCGAAGGCCGACACCCGCCCTGCGCGGGGGCCTCCAACCTCCTCCCCAATGGCTTCAGCCTATGCACCAAAACCACGCATCGACCAGCCTCGACGACCCCGCCTGTGGAAAACCACCGCAATGTGGAAAATCCAAAATGGACGTAACCGAAAAGACGACGCGGCGTTCCCCGTTAACCCGAAGACGTTAACGCGGAGTATTCGTCGTCTTACAAACGAGCAAACGATGTGATCGAAAGCCCGCATATCGCTCACGGAGTCTGAGCGAAGCCGGTGTAGCCTGGCGTCCATGTGTGGAATCGTGGGTTACGTCGGTCCGAAGCCGGCGATCGAGATTGTCAGCGAGGGGCTGCAGCGCCTCGAATATCGGGGCTACGACTCCGCGGGCGTGGCGCTGGTCGACGACGACGGAATCGCCGTCGAAAAACGCGCCGGCAAGCTGGCGAACCTCTCCAAGGCGATCGTCGAGCGCGGCGGCATGATCGGCGCGCGCACCGGCATCGGCCACACCCGCTGGGCCACGCACGGCGCCCCCAACGACCGCAACGCCCACCCGCACGTCTCCGTTGACGGACGCGTCGCCGTCATCCACAACGGCATCATCGAGAACTTCGCCCAGCTGCGCGCCGAACTCGAGGCCGGCGGCGTCGAGCTCGTCTCCGACACCGACTCCGAATGCGCCGCCCATCTGCTGGCGGCCGAAGTCGCGGCCGGGCATGCGCTCCCCGAGGCCATGTGCCGCGTATGCCGCCGCCTGGAGGGCGCGTTCACCCTGCTGGCCGTGGACGCCGAGGCGCCCGGGACCGTCGTGGGCGCGCGCCGCAACTCCCCGCTGGTGGCCGGCGTCGCCGAAGGCGAGTACTTCCTGGCCTCCGACGTCGCCGCCTTCATCTCCCACACCCGCGACGCCATAGAGCTGGGCCAGGACCAGGTCGTCACCATCGACGGCGACGGGGTGACCGTCACGGACTTCGACGGCGCCCCCTCCGAAGGCAAGCCGTATCGCGTCGACTGGGACGCCTCGGCCGCCGAGAAGGACGGCTACGAGTACTTCATGCTCAAGGAGATCGCCGAGCAGCCGCGCGCCGTCGCCGACACCTTGCGCGGACGTCTCGTCGGCGGCGAGAACGGGCAGCTGAGCGCCGCCTCCGGCGAGATCACCCTCGACGAGGTGCGTATGTCCGATCAGGATTTCCGCGACGTCGACAAGGTGTTCGTCATCGGCTGCGGCACCTCCTATCACGCCGGAATGGTGGCCAAGTACGCCATCGAGCACTGGACCCGCCTGCCGGTGGAGGTGGAGCTGGCCAGCGAGTTCCGCTACCGCGACCCGGTGCTTGACCGCTCGACGCTCGTCATCGTGATCTCGCAGTCTGGGGAGACGATGGACACCCTCATGGCGCTGCGGCACGCCAAGACGCAGAAGGCGCGGGTCCTGGCCATCTCCAACACGGTCGGCTCGACCATCCCCCGCGAATCCGACGCGGTGCTGTACACCCGCGCCGGCATCGAGGTCGCCGTCGCCTCCACAAAGGCCTTCTTGACGCAACTGGCCGCCTGCTACCTCGTCGGGCTGCACCTGGCGGGCGTGCGCGGCGTCAAGTACGCCGACGAGGTGGCCGCGGTGCTCGCCGAACTGGCCGCCACGCCCGACAAGATCTCCACGGTGCTTGAGTCGATGGAGCCGGTGCGCGAGCTGGCCCGCAGCATGGCCGGCTTCGACCGCGCCCTGTTCATCGGCCGCCACGTCGGCTATCCGGTGGCCCTCGAAGGCGCGCTGAAGCTCAAGGAGCTGGCCTACATGCACGCCGAGGGCTTCGCCGCCGGCGAGCTCAAGCACGGCCCGATCTCGCTGATCGAGCCCGGCACTCCGGTGATCGTCGCCGTGCCCTCGCCGCGCGGACGCAGCATCCTGCACGACAAGGTGCTCTCCAACATCCAGGAGGTCAAGGCCCGCGGCGCCACGGTCATCGCCGTGGCGGAGGAGGGCGACGACGTAGTCGCGCCGCATGTGGACCACACCGTTTTCACGCCCCGCGTGCCCACGCTGCTGACGCCGCTGCTGACGGCGGTGCCGCTGCAGGTCTTCGCCTGCGAGCTGGCCGCCGCCAAGGGCCACGACATCGACCAGCCCCGCAACCTCGCCAAATCCGTCACAGTGGAGTAGCCGACGTCAACGCCGGACGCGCCCTCCACGGACAATGCGACCACAAGCCACCCGGCCATGCCGACCAGCGGCAGAATCCGACGCGCCGACCGAACCGGAGGCACGGCGTCGGTCAGCCACGTGTACCCGCCGCACCTCCACCAGATCACGCCGAGCGTCAACAGGATGCGCAGCCCGCCGACCCGATAGGCGTACACGAGGACGTGGCTGAGCTGAACCACGGTGAAGACGAAAACCAGGACGATCGTTGTCGTCAACGCCCCCTGAACGAAAGGCGAGCGACCTGACAGCGTCGGCCGCGTCGGTAGGCTGAGTCGATGACGGACGCGGAGCGGTATGCGCGTGAGGAGCCCAAGCCGGGGCGGCAGCGGTCGCCTTTTGAGCGGGATCGCGCGCGGGTGCTGCATTCGGCGGGGTTTCGGCGGCTGGCCGCGAAGACGCAGGTGCACACGGCCGGCTCCGGCGAATTCCTGCGCACCAGGCTGACCCACTCGCTCGAGGTGGCGCAGATCGCCCGCGAGATGGGGGCGTGGCTGGGGTGCGACCCGGACGTGACCGACGTGGCGGGACTGGCGCACGATCTGGGGCACCCGCCGTTCGGGCACAACGGAGAGAAGGCGCTTGGCGCGGTCGCCGAGGCGTGCGGCGGCTTCGAGGGCAACGCGCAGACGCTGCGGGTGCTGACCCGTCTGGAAGCCAAGGTGTTCTCAAGCGACGGTCGCAGCGCCGGGCTGAACCTGACTCGGGCGGCGCTGGACGCCACCTGCAAGTACCCGTGGGAGCGCGTCGCGGACAACCCGAAGTTCGGCGTGTACGCCGACGACCGGGAGATCTTCGACTGGGCGCGACGCGACGCGCCCGACGCCAAGCGGCTGTGCCTGGAGGCGCAGGTCATGGACTGGGCCGACGACGTGGCCTATTCGGTGCACGACGTGGAGGACGGCATCTACTCCGGCTACGTCGACTGCCGCAAGCTCGTCGAGGACCGCGACGAGCAGGAGGCGCTGTGCCGCGACGCCGCCGCCAACTACTCCCCCGAGCCCGTCGACGCGCTGCGCGAGGAGCTGGCCGAGCTGCTCGGCGACCCCGTCGTGGAGGTGCTCGCCGGCTACGACGGCTCGCACGAGGCGCAGGCGGCGCTGAAGCGGTTCACCAGCGCCATGACCGGGCGCTTCGTCACCGCCGCCGTGACGGCGACGCAGCGTCGCCACGGCGGCAGTCGGCTGCGCCGCTACGACGCCGACCTCATCGTGCCGCAGGGCGCGCGGATGCAGTGCGCCCTGCTGAAGGGCATGGCGTGGCGCTACGTGATGCGCCCCAGGGCCGCCGAGCCCTGGTACACCCGGCAGCGCGAGATCCTGGCCGAACTGGTCTCGGCCCTGACCCTGCGCGCCCCCGACGCTCTCGATCACGCCTTCGCTCCGCTGTGGGAGGGGGCCGTCGACGACGCCGCGCGGCTGCGCGTCGTGGTCGATCAGGTCGCCAGTCTCACCGACCTTTCGGCCGTCGACTGGCACGCCAGGCTGTGCTGACGCACGCGAACTCAAATCCATAGTGGATGAAACTGTTCGGAGTCGTTCGAATTCGAACCTTCTATGGGTATAAATGTCTCTGTCGCCTTCACGATTTGGCAGGTGCGGTTCGCCCGCGGGAACCGAAAACCATCGAGAAGGGAACTCCCATGCCCAAGCTGTCATCTCGTGCGGCTCGCCGCGCCGGCGTCGTCGTCGCCGGCCTCATCGCGGCCGTAGCGTTGAGCATGTCCCCCGCCGCCGCATTCGCCGACACCGTCGCCGAAGACGAGGACACGCGGTGCGGCTTCTATGTGGATGATTCGAACGCCGGTTTCTGGGGCAACTGCACCGGCGCCGAGGAACTGATCGAAATCCAACAATATGGCAGCGGCATCGTCAGGAAGAGGTGCACCGAGCCGGGCGTCAACCACATCATCTCTTTCTATTACGGCGAAACGGTGCGTTCCACCGGCGAGACCTGCTGATCCGCACCGGCGACCAGTCTCACCGGCCTTTCGGCCGTCGACTGGCACGCCGGGCTGTGCTGAACGCGCGGATCGTCAGCCCTCGGGGTAGTACTCGGGCGGACGGGTCACGTCGCCCACGTTCTCCTCGGTGATCGAGGCGAGGTCGGGCCGCGGCGGCGCGAAGCCGCCGTTTCGCGCGTCGGGGCCGCCCACCGTGCCGGCGGTTTCCCGGCAACTGTCGGCGATGCGCCTCTCCTCGTCGCCGATCTTGTCTTCGAGTTGAGACACCGCCGTGCCCAGGGAGCCGAGGACCTCGGCGACCGAATTTCCCGGGATGGAGGCGTCGCTGGTCAGCGTGGGAAGGTTGCCGGCAGCCGAGCCGGCCACCCCGAAGGCGCCGCCGAGGATCGTCAGTCCTACGGTGGCGCCGGTGCCGGCCGTGACCACCGTGACGGTCACGGCGGCCGCGACCGCGAGGGCCAGCGACAATCCCGCCTTGTCCTTCTCCGCCTGTCCCGCGTCCGGGTCGATGCCGGTCAGCGCGTCGAGGGTGGACGCGGCGATGCCGTAGGCGTCTTTGCGCGCGGCGATGTACACCGACGCGTTGGCCTCCAGCGCGCCCTTGACCGCCTTGACGAGGTTGGCCTGGTTGGAGACGATCTCGTCCCAGGGCTCGACGTATTCGTCGGTGAACGCGGTCTCGGCGTCGCCTTGCCAGTCGCTGAGCGCGTCCTTGCTGTCCAGCGTGCCGTACGCCTTGTCGGCGGAGCGGCCGTTCTCGCCGTCGCCGTCGACGTCGCCCGTGCCGGTGATCAGACGCTCGGCGTTCTCCAGCGAGGAGATCATGCTGGTGAAGTTCTCCGGATTCGGGTCGACGAACTTCACGAGGTCGTCGATCATCCAGGCGTATTCGTCCCTACGCGCGCTCCACTCCGGGTCTCCCTCCCTGCGGTAAATCTCGTCTTCCTCGTGGAAGGACTTCCACACCGCCATCTCGCGGGCCTCAAACGCCTTTTCGCCGAGCTGGGTCGCGGTGACCATTTCAGACATCGTTATTCGCCCTCCTCGTCGTCTTTGGGACGTTCGTCGTCGGGGATCGGCGGCGGCGACATGTAGGTCTCGTCGAGCGCTTTTTCGCTTTGCCGCAGCTCTTCAGCGGTCTGGGTGTCCCGGGCCGCGTAGTGGTGCGCCGCGATCGTCACGCCTTTTCCGGCGGCGCCGAGGTTTTCGGACGTCGTGGCCATGACCGCGATGGCGCGATCCCGCAGCGTCGACCATGCCGGATACACGGTCTCCGACATCACGACGTCGTCGCCGACGGGCGGGCCGTAGGGGTCGGCGGCGATGTAC
>JBOGDN010000425.1:0-6200 GCA_050742995.1 Stackebrandtia sp.
GCGTTAACTGAGCCGCACGATCACGCAAATACCACGAAAAGGGATCATTCATGCGAAGAACTACGCTGTCGCCGGTCGTGCTCGCCACGTCGCTTCTGCTTGTGGGAACCGTGGCGGCGACATCCGCCCACGCGGACGCCGAGTGGACCGAAACTCCCGTGGACGTCCCCGCCGACGCCGACTTCTACAAGGTCCTCGCCGCCGGCGAGCGGGACGTGTGGGCGGCCGGCACGGGCGCCGACGGCTCCCTGATGGCACGGTGGGACGGCGCCAAGTGGAATCAAGTCGAGGTTCCCGTCCTCGGTCGGCTCACCGGAATCGACGGCTCCTCGGACAACCTGTGGGTCTCCGCCGATCTCGGAGTTCTGCACTGGGACGGCAAGACCTGGACCGACTGGGACGCCGGCCAAAGCGACGAGGCCAACCTCCTCGGCGTCGCCGCGGGCGAAGACGGCGAAGCGTGGGCAGTCGGCCAGCGCTACGTCGCCGACGGAGTGATAGCCGGTCAGATCAAGCGATGGGACGGCGACGCCTGGACCGACGCCAAAACCGACGTGACCGCGGAACAGTGGTCGATGGCCGCCGCAGACGTCGTGGCGGCCGACGACGCGTGGGCCGTCGGCACGCAGTCCGCGGGCGAAGGGCTGCAGGGGTTGGCGCTGCACTGGGACGGCGAGCAGTGGACGACGACGCCCTTGCCGACCACGCAGGACGAGGAGCTCGACCTGTCGGACGTCGTCGCGTTGAGCGAGGACGACGTGTGGGCGCTTGGCGCCGGCTACGACGACGACAGCACGTGGACCGTCGTGTTGCACTGGGACGGCAAGGAGTGGAGCAGGGTCGAGACGCCCGCGGACTGCGCGGAGCCGGTCGACCTCGCCAAGACCGAGAACGGCTTCATCGTCACCGGCTACGAGGAGTGCACCGACGAACCCAAACCCTTCATGATGGAGTCCGTCGACGGAAAGTGGCAGACGGTCACGCCGCCGGGCGGCCCCGGCGCCATCCTGTTCGGGGCGGACACCACACCGGACGGGACGACCTGGACGGTAGGCAGTCAACACGTCGACGGCGGCGACGAGTACACGCCGTTCGCCGCCTATCGAGGTTGAACGACCGCCGATCTCAGACAGCGCCGGTTAGGGTTCGAGCTGCCGCCTTCGACGCAGGGGACCCGCACATGGCCACATCAGCCGGTTCGTATACGCACGGCCACCACGCCTCGGTGCTGCGCTCGCACAAATGGCGCACCGCGCAGAACTCCGCCGCGTACCTGCTGCCGCATCTCAAGCCCGGCATGTCGCTGCTTGACGTCGGCTGCGGGCCGGGCGCCATCACCGCCGACCTGGCCAGGCGGCTGGCGCCGGGTCGCGTCACGGCGATCGACGCCGCCGAGGACGTGTTGGCCGAGGCCCGGACGGCGGCGTCCAGCGTGCCGAACGTGGAGTTCGCCGCGGCGGACGTGCGCGCGCTCGACTTCGACGACAACGCCTTCGACGTGGTGCACGCCCATCAGGTGCTGCAGCACCTCGACGATCCGGTGCGGGCGCTGCGGGAGATGCGCCGGGTGTGTCGGCCCGGAGGGATCGTCGCGGCCCGTGACTCCGACTACGCGGCCATGTACTGGCATCCCGACTCCCCCGAATTGGAGGAATGGCGACGCCTGTACCGGCGCATCGCCGTCGACAACGGCGGTCAGCCGGACGCCGGGCGGCGCCTGCTCTCCTGGGCCCGGGCCGCAGGATTCTCCGACGTCACGACAACGGCCACGACCTGGTGTTTCGCCACGCCGCCGGACCGGTCGTGGTGGAGCCAGATGTGGGCAGAGCGCATTCGCCGCTCCGGCATAGCCGAGCAGGCCCTGCGCGACAGCCACGCCTCCGCCGACGACCTGGAGCGGCTGGCCGTCGGCTGGCGGCGCTGGGGCGCCGCCCCGGACGGATGCTTCGTCGTGCCGCACACGGAGATCGTCTGCCGAGCGCCGGACTCCGACTGAGTTCACGGCGTCGGCGATCGGCCTTGCGGCTCTCAGGCTCCGCAGGGCGGCGCCTCCGTCTCCATAGCCGTCGTCCGCTTGACGGACGGTAAAATACATCATGGACCGCGCCGATATAGTTCTGGCGTACTACAACCAGAAACAGGAGAACAGAAGGCGGGCCGAGAAGCGACCGCCGCAAGTCCTCTGTGATCCAGCTGTGCCTCCTCAAGACCGCGCTGCTGATGTACGACACCGAAACCATCCCCGTCAAGGCGGCGCCCGGCGCCGAGTGCGTGACCGTCAAGAACGGCAAGATCGTCCACATTCGAATCGTGTTCGATCGGACGCCGTTCGAAGCCGCGCGAGCGGCCGCGGCGGGCTAAGACGGATGACCGGCGCTCGTCGTCGCGCACGGCCGCGGCGGTGGAGGCTCGGACGATCAGCTCGACTGGGATGGGGGCCGGGCGGTCCAGGGAGGCTCCGGCGAGCAGTTGAGCGGCGAGAGCGCCGGTCAGCCGACCCTTGGCGGTCAGGTTCTGCCGGACGGTGGTCAACGCGGGGTCGGCGAAACAGGCGGTGGGGGTGTCGTCGAAGCCGACCACGGACACGCCGTCGGGCACGGGGACGTCGAGGTGACGGGCGGCGGTGAGGACGCCGGCGGCCAGTTCGTCGGACATGCACAGCACGGCCGTGGGGCGGGGGCGCTCGGCGAGAAGGTGAGCGGCCATCGCGGCGGCGTCGTGGCGGGAGATGCCCGCGGACTCCCAGACGGCCACGTCGTCGGCGCCGATCCCGGCGTCGGCGAGGGTGTCGAGGTAGCCGGCCAGCCGTTCCCGGTCCACCCGGTACGGGCTGCGGCGGGCCTGGCCGGTGGGGACACGGCCTCCGGGAGAGTCGGTGACGCCGGGCATGGTCAGGATCGCCACGCGACGGTGGCCGAGCGAGACCAGGTGGCGCGCGGCGGCGACGGCTCCGTCGCGGTCGGCGGGTCCGACGAGGATCCCGCCGGGCACGGCGGGGCCGTCGATCGCGATCAGCGGCAGGCGGCGACGGCGGACGGCGCGCAGCACGGGCGCGCGGTCCCGCAGCGAGTACGCCACGGCGAGGTCCACCTGCGCGTCGGCGACCTGGGACACGGCGGAGTCGCCGCCGGGAACCAGCAGCAGGGCGTGGCCGTCGGCGGCCGTCGCCGCCGCCAAGGCGTCCAGAGTCAGGGACAACGCGGGATCGGAGAACGCGGACGACAGGTTGGCGTCGAGCAGGAACGCGATCGCGCCGGACCGCCGGGTGGCCAGGCTGCGCGCCACCGGATTCGGTCCGGCGTATCCGAGTCGGCTGGCCGTCCGCAGCACCTCGGCGCGCACCTTCGCGGAGAGCTGGTCGGGCCGGTTGTAGGCGTTGGAGACGGTCGCGCGGGACACCCCGGCGGCTTCGGCCACGTCGTCGAGGGTCGGGCGGCGGCGCGGTGCGGCACTCATCACGTCAGCATATGCGGGTGCCGGCGGCCATTGACATTACTGAAGCGCTTCAGATATGTTGACGTGCGTACTCGCGACCAAAAGGAGCAGTAACGTGACCTTCAAGGTGCCGTATAGCGGGGTGTCGAACCGACTCGGCGAGACAGAGATCGCGGCGGTCGCCGACGCGCTGCGGCAGGACACGCTGGCGATGGGGCCGCACAACGCGGAATTCGAGCGACGCCTGGCCGCGCGGCTGGGAGCACGGCACGTGCAGACGACCAGTTCGTGCACGACCGCGCTGTTCCTCGCCGCGCAGGCGCTCGGGCTCGGGCCCGGCGACGAGGTGATCACCACTCCGCAGACGTTCTGGGTGACGACGTGGCCGTTGCAGGCGCGCGGCTGCGACGTCCGGTTCGCCGACATCGACCCGAACAGCCTGAACCTCGACCCGGCAACCGTCGAGCCGCTCGTCACCGAGCGAACCCGGTCGATCTGGGTCGTGCACCACGGCGGCCAGGCCGTCGACATGGACCCGATCATGGAGATCGCGCGACGGCACAATCTGACCGTCGTCGAGGACTGCGCCCACGCCCCCGGCGCCACGTATAAGGGGCGGCCGCTTGGCACGATCGGCGACATCGGCTGTTTCAGCTTCCACTCGCTGAAGAACATGACCACCGGCGAAGGCGGCGCGTTCGTCACCGACGACGACCGGTACGCGGAGATGGCCCGCGCGCTTGGCACCATCCACGTGTGGGGCGAGACCGTCGGACGCGCCGACCCGCGTATCGGGCCGTATCGGCAGCCGGCGTACTACAGGGACGCGCACGTGCGCACGTCATACACAACGGACTACCGCGACGGCAAATACCTGGTGGGCAACAACTACCGGATGAGCGAGCTCGGCGCGGCGCTGGGCGTCGCGCAGCTCGACCGGCTTGACGAGCTCAACGAACGGCGCCGACAGATCGCGCGCCGGCTCGACGACGGATTGCGCGACGTGCCCGGAATCGACCTGCAGGTCGAACAGCCGTATGCGCACCACGTGCGCCACCTGTACACGCTGTTCTATCGGCCGGAGGTCGTCGGCGCGTCCAAGGACGACTTCATCCGGCGCCTCCAGGAACGCGAAGGCGTCGAGATAGTCATCCGCTACTTCCCGATCCACCTGCTGCCGGAGTTCCGCGCGCTCGGCCACAAGTACGGCGAGTGCGCGGTCGCCGAGCGAACGTACTTCGAACACCAGGTGCAGCTGCCCATCTACGCTCACCTCACCGACGAGCAGATCGACCACATGATCGGCGCGGTCCGACGCAGCGTCGCCGCGCCTAGGAGGAACCGATGACAGTGGCGCTTGTGACCGGCGCATCGCGAGGACTGGGAGCGGCGATCGCCCGTGCGCTCGGCCGCGACGGGAAGGCGGTGGCCGTCAACTACGCGCGCAGCCACGAGGCCGCCAAGACGGTGTGCGCGGACATCCTCGCGGCAGGCGGGCAGGCCAAGGCGTTCGACGCCGACGTCACCGACGAGCGCGAAGTCGACGAGCTGTGCGAGCGAGTGGAGCGCACAATGGGCGAGATCGAGGTGCTTGTGCTCAACGCGACCGGGCCCCAGCCGTCCATCGACGTCGGGCAGCTGCGCTGGCGGGATGTCCTCGATCAGCTGGAGTTCTTCGTCAAAAGCCCGCTGCTGCTGACCCAGCGAGTCGTCCCCGCCATGAAACGCCGGGGGTACGGGCGGATCGTCAACATCGGATCAGAGGTGTTCGAGCTCGGCGTGCCGGGCTCAAGCGCGTACGTGGCCGCCAAGGGCGCCCAGCTCGGCTTGACCCGGTCCTGGGCCCGCGAGCTGGGACCCCACGGCATCACCGTCAACCTCGTCGCGCCCGGGTTCATCCCGGTGGAACGCCACGCCGACGTCCCCGACGCGGACATCGCCCGACACGCCGAGACAGTGCCGCTGCGACGGATGGGCGTGCCCGACGACGTCGCGGAGACGGTCGCGTTCCTCGCCTCGCGGCAAGCCGGATACGTGACCGGCCAACGCATCGCCGTCAACGGCGGCAAAACGCTCGGTTAGCCGGAAACGACCGCCGGCTCAAGCGCCCCCGCTCCCCCGCACATACCGGACATTGTGCGCGGATCCATCCCATACGACCTAGACGACCGGACGCCTCACAGGCGCGCTGCGGCCGCGATCGGCGAGTTCATTGACTTCTGCCGATCGCACCGCTAGTGTCGCCCGAGAAATCGATTACTCACCCGTGAGGCGCCCATGAGTCAACCGCTCTCCAAGCGCGCGGTGTCCCGCCGCAACCTGCTGCGAACCGGCCTGTGGACCATGGCCGGCGTCGGCGCGGCGGGCGGTCTGGCCGGTTGCGGCGGCACGGATCGCGACGAGCTCTCGTTCTGGAACTTCATCGGCCCCGGCAGTCCGCAGCACGACTGGATGACCTCCCTTGTCGACACCTGGAACGCCCGAAACAAGGTCAAGGTGCGGCTGCGTTTCGTGCCCTTCGGCGATTACACCAACGGCCCGACCCTGCAGACGGCGTTCAGCGCCGGAGAAGGGCCCGACGTGTTGCTGCTCAGTCCCGGCGACTTCCTCCGTTACCGCAACGGCGACGTGCTTGTGGACCTCACCGAGCACCTGACCCAGTCGACGCGCGACGACTACCTTCCCGGCACTTTGGACAGCCGCAGCTTCGACGACAGGGTCTACGGGCTGCCGATGGAAAGCGAGCCGCTTGGGCTTTTCTACAG
>JBOGDN010000426.1:0-5837 GCA_050742995.1 Stackebrandtia sp.
CCCTCAAGCTGTGCGCGGTCGCGGCGGCCGCGCTGCTGCTGCCGGCGGGAATCGCCTACGCCTCGGCGGACCCGGCGCCCGTCGAGACGTCCGCCGCCGCACACGGACAGCTCGAAGTGTGCGGCACACGGCTGTGCGACGAGTCCCGAGAACCGGTGCAGCTGCGCGGCATGAGCACCCACGGACTGCAGTGGTACAGCCAGTGCGTCAACGACGCGTCGCTTGACGCGCTCGCCGGCGACTGGAACGCCGACGTCGTCCGCGCGTCCATGTACATCCAGGAAGGCGGCTACGAGACCGACCCGGAGCGCTTCACCGAATTGATGAACACGATCATCGAGGACGCCACCGCGCGCGGGCTCTATGTCATCGTGGACTGGCACATGCTCACTCCCGGAGACCCGAACGAAAACCTGGAGCTGGCGAAGACCTTCTTCAACGAGATCGTCCCGCTCCACGCCGACAAAGACAACGTGCTCTATGAAGTGGCCAACGAGCCCAACGGCGTCTCCTGGTCGCAGATCAAGAGCTACCACGAGGAGATCATCCCGGTGATCCGTCAACACGACTCCGAAGCCGTGGTCCTGCTCGGAACGCGGGCCTGGTCGTCGCTGGGAGTCTCCGACGGCGCCGACGAGACCGAGGTGATCGACGACCCGGTCGACGCCGACAACATCATGTACACGTTCCACTTCTACGCCGCCTCCCACCGCGAGGAGTACCTGGACGCCCTTGACCGGGCGAGCGACGTGCTGCCGATGTTCGTCACCGAGTTCGGCGCCGAGACGTCAAGCGGAGACGGCGACCACGACTTCGACATGGCGCAGCGCTACATCGATCTGATGGCCGACAAGGGCGTCAGCTGGGTGAAGTGGAACCTCTCCGACGATCACCGCTCCGGCGCGGTGTTCACGGAGGGAACCTGTCCCGACGGACCGTTCGGCGAACCCAACCTCAAGCCCTCCGGGGAGTGGGTCGTCGAACAGCTGAGGAGCGGCCGGTGAGCGTTTTCAGGCCGCTCCCGACGGAAGCGGACCCCCGTGTACGCCAACGGCGGCGCCTGTGACCGCGGCCGACCAGGACGTGGCGAGCCCGGCTGGCTCGTCACGTCTGCTCAAGCAGATCAACGACCGCGCCGCGCTGGGCTGTCTTTTCATCCGGGGTCCGCTGACGCGGCCGCAGCTGGTGGAGCTGACCGGGTTCTCCAAGCCCACCGCCTCCGAGGTCGTCAAGCGGCTGCGGTCGGCGGGCCTGATCGTCGAGACCGGACGTACCAGCGGCGGACCGGGGCCGCGCGCCGACGTCTACTCGGTGAACCCGGACGCGGCGTTCGCCGCGGCGGCGTCGATCCGCGAGCCGGGCGGGATCGCGGTCGCCGTCGCCGATCTCGGCGGCGACACGCGGCTGCGCGTGGAGTCGACGGCGCGATACGGCGCCGACGTCTCCATCGACTCGATTGTGGACGCGATTGAGGATGTGCGTCGCCGCGCCGACGTTCCCCCCGGACGACTGCGCCAGGTGCGTCTCGGGGTTCCCGGCGCGTACGACGCGCAAGACGACATGGTGCGCAACATCGACGTGCCCGGCCTCGACAGGCCCGGGCTCGGCGAAGAGCTGCGGCGGCGGCTCGACACGACGGTTCGCATCGACAACGACGTGAACCTGGCCGCTTTCGCCGAGCGCAACCACGGCGTCGGCGGCGACGCCGGGTTCGCGCTGCTGTGGCTTGGCGAGCGCGGCGTAGGGCTCGGGATCGATCTGGGCGGCGGGCTGCTGCGGGGCGCGCGCGGCGCGGCCGGCGAGGTCGGGTACATGCCGATCGGCGCCCCCGGAGACCGGAGGCGTCCGGTGTTTCAGGAGCTCGCCGGCGGTCCGGTCGTGCTGGAACTTTCGCGGCGTCGCGGCCGCGACGCCGCGTCGGCGCACGACGCGATGGCGGCCGCCGTCGCCGCGGACGATGAGGAGTTTTTGGAGGACGTGGCCGCGCGCATCGTCAGCGGGCTCGCGCCCGTGGTCTCCGTGGTCGATCCGGCGCTGGTGGTGCTGTCGGGCGAGGTGGGTCTGGCAGGAGGGGACGCCTTGGCCGACGCGGTGTCGCGGGAGCTGTCGCACACCGAGTTCGACGTGCGAGCCACTGTGTCGGGAGTGTCGGACGACCCGGTGCTGCGCGGCGGCCTCGACGCGGCGCTGGCCGCGCTGCGCGAGGAGCTGCTTGCGTCGCCGACCGCGGACTTAAGCCGCGTTCGCCTCGGCGTCGGCCTGCTCGATCAGGTCCATGTACTTGTCCCAGTCCCATCCCGAGCCGGGATCGGTGTGCGTGGCGTCGGGGACTTCGGAGTGGGCGATGATGTGCTCGCGGTCCATCGGGATGTCGTAGCGGGCGCAGATGTCGCGCACCAGCCGCGCCGACGCCTCGTAGACGGTGTCGGTGTACCACTTCTCGGGCTCGTCGACGAAGCCCTCGTGCTCGATGCCGACGGACTCGGTGTTGACGTCCCAGTTGCCGGCGTGCCAGGCGATGTCGGACTCGTGGACCATCTGGGTGACCTTGCCGTCCTCGGCGCGCATCACGTAGTGGGTGGTCACGTCGGACTTGGGATTTTGGAACCAGGACATGGTGCCCTCGTAGCTGCCCTGCATGGTGTGTATGACCACGGTGTCGATCGGGTGGCTGTCCGGCCGGTCGGCGGCGGTGTAGTTGGAGGAGTCGGCGGCCGACCAGTCGGCGTCGCCGTAGTTCGTCTCGCCCTCGGTCGGCGGTCCAGGCTCGATGAGGTCGGCTTCGCCGCGGTCGTCGCCCTTGCCGCCCGGATCGGCGTACGCCGCCGGCGCACCCAGCAAAACGATCAGGACGCCGAAGGCGGCCGCGATGAATCCCCGCATGCGCAGATCTTTACACACTGAGGACCGCCACGACGGCTTATGCCGCGGCGGTTCGTCTGTTTGGCGTCAGTCGTCGGCGAAGATCTCGTCGCGGACGGCGTCAAGAGCCACCCGCACCGCGCCCTGCAGCACCGGCTCGGCGCCGGCCTCGCCGACCATGACGCGCGGACGCATCGGCGTGATCCTGGGGATCGCGTCGCCGACGCGGCGTGCCAGGGACTGCCCTCCGGCGAATCCGACCTCGCCGCCGACGACGACAAGACCCGGGTCGAGGACGGTGCACACCGCCGCCACTCCCAGGGCCATGCGCTTGGCGAGGACGTCGAGGAACTCGCTGTTTTCGGCCTCCGCGTCGCAGGCCTCGCGCACCGCCTCGCCGGGGGTGCGTCCCTTCAGGCCGTACTCGCTCGCCAGGTCGAGCACCACGTCGCCCCCGACGAGGCGCTGGTAGGAGCCCTTTGCCTGGCGGGACTGCCCGTCGTCGGGCAGCGAGACTCCCGGCGCGGGCAGGTAGCCGATCTCGCCGGCGCCGCCGCTGAAGCCGCGGTGGAGCTTGCCGCCGAGCACGACGCCCACGCCGAGTCCGCGGCTGAACCACGCGTAGACGAAGTCTTCGGCGCCGCGCGCCGCACCGTCGCGGTGTTCGGCCACCGCGGCGAGGTTGACGTCGTTTTCGATCACGACGGGACGACCCAGGTCCTGTTCCAGCGCCTGGTGAAGGCCGCGGTGCCACGTGGGCAGGTCCCAGGAGAACCCGATGTCGCCGGACTGCGGGTCGATGAGGCCGGGGGTGGCCAGCATGACCCGGTTGACGTTTTCCAGGGTGATTCCGGCGTTCCGCGCCGCCGAGACCACGGCGCGATGCACCACGGCCACCGGAGCGGCGGCGTCCTCGACGTCGATCTCGGCGTGTCCGACCACCTCGCCGCTCAGGTCGGCGCAGACCGCCGAAACCGCCGACGGGCCGACTTCGACGCCGACGACGTGAGCGTAGGATCCGACGACGGCGTACACCTGTGCGTTCGGCCCTCGGTTGCCCGGTCGGGTGCCCACGGCCTGGATCAGACCGCGCGATTCGAGGCGTTCCACCATCTGCGAAGCCGTCACTTTCGACAGCGACGTGGCGGCGGCCATCTGCGCGCGCGTCTGCGGGCCTTCGGCGAAGAGCAGGTTCAGCGCGGCCCGGTCATTGAGGACACGCAGAAGTTGGGGTACGCCGGGCGTTTGTCTCCGAGCCATTGAGAGGGTGCCTTCCTTGGTGTTGTGAGCTAGAAGCATCTTTCCTCATGTATTGGGCGAGGGGCAAGTCGACCACCAGGCATTCGCGCCCAACCCATAAAATAACTGACAGCTTTGTTTTTAAAAACCCTCCGAACGACTTGTGATGTATGAATATAGACAATCTACGCACATCGGTACTTCGCACCCTCATCCCCGGGTTCTTCGGGACGACGGCGCCACGTTGGGCGCTCGACCTGCTCGAATCGGGGTTGGGCGGCTACTGCGTGTTCGCGTACAACATCGTCGACCCTGAACAGCTCGCAGAGCTGACCGCTCAGCTGCGCCAAGTCAACCCGGACGTCGTCGTCGCCGTCGACGAAGAAGGCGGCGACGTCACCCGGCTGCACAGCGCCGCGGGCAGCCCTTATCCGGGCAACGCCGCTTTGGGGGCGGTCGACGATCTCGCGCTGACCGCCTCGGTCCACCGGGCTATCGGCGCCGAACTCGCCGGCGCGGGCGTGACGCTCGACTTCGCCCCCGCCGCCGACGTCAACGTCGAAGACGACAACCCGGTGATCGGCACCCGGTCGTTCGGACGCGATCCGGACCTGGTCGCGCGGCACGTGGCCGCCGCGGTGACCGGGCTCCAAAGCGCCGGGGTGGCCGCGTGCGTCAAGCACTTCCCCGGCCACGGCGCCACCTCCGTGGATTCGCATCGGGACCTGCCCGTCGTCGACGTGCCGTTGGACCTGCTGCGCGACCGCGAGTTGACGCCGTTCAAGGCGGCCGTCAGCGCGGGCGTGCGGGTGGTGATGAGCGGGCACATTCGGATTCCGACGCTCACAGGAGACGCGCCGGCCACGCTTTCGGCGGCGGCCATGGTCGATCTGCTGCGCGGCGAACTCGGCTTCGAAGGCGCGGTGGTGACCGACGCGATCGAGATGCGCGGCGTCAGCGGGCAGATCGGCATTCCCGAGGCGGTCGTGCGGGCGCTGGCCGCCGGCTGTGACCTGATCTGCACCGGCGGCGAGACGCAGAAGGACGGCCCGATGACGGCGCTGGTCGACGAGATAGTCGACGCCGTCGTCGCGGCCGTGCGCGACGGTCGGCTGCCGCTTTCGCGGCTTGAGGATGCGGCGGCCCGCGGCGAGGCGTTGCGGAACTGGCATCGTCAGCGCCGCGACGTCGGCGACTTCGAGGCCCTCGGCCTGGCGGCGGCCCGCAGGGCCGTGCACGTCGACGGCGTCGTCCCGTCCCTTGAGGATCCTTTTATCGTCCAGATCGACGCGGGCGTCTCCATCGCCGTCGGCGGCGAGACGAAATGGGGGGTGGCGCCGCTGCTGGCCGAGCGGCTGCCGCTGGCTCAGATCCGCCACGCCACGCCGGACGAGGTCGACGCCGGGGCGGTCCTCGACGCCGCGGGTCGACGGCCGATCCTTGTGGTGGCACGCGACGCGCATCGCAGGCCCGAGACGAAGGCGTTTGTGGAGCGGCTCGCCGCGTCCGCGACGCCGACGGTGCTCGTGGAGATGGGATGGCCGGCGGCCTGGCGCCCGGAGGGGCTCGCCGCCCGCGTGCTCAGCTACGGCGCGACCGCGGCGAACTCGCGGGCCGCCGCGGAGGTCCTGCTGGGAGGCCGGTCCGATGGCGCTTAGCATCGTGACACTCGACGCGTTAAGCGACGCTGTTGGTTGGCGACCTTGAGATTTTTCACACCTGACGGCTTCGGGCTC
>JBOGDN010000427.1:0-9520 GCA_050742995.1 Stackebrandtia sp.
GGCCGCCGCCAGGCAGGACGACGCGCTCGACCAGCGCGTCGCCGGCGGCGACATCCCGGTGGGCGCGGGCATGCGGCGCATCATCGACACCGTCGCGTACGCCGACTCTCACGCCGTGCGCGACACCGTGCACTCGCTTGACGCCGAGGTGTGCGACCGCGTCGTCTCCGCGTTGACGGGGGCCGCGCGAGTCGACGTGTTCGGCGCCGCCGCCTCCGGAATCGTCGCCTCCGACCTGGCGCAGAAGCTGCACCGCATCGGCCACACGGTGTTCGGCTGGTCGGACGTGCACGCCGCGCTGACCGGCGCGGCGCTGCTGGGGTCCGACGGCGTGGCCTTCGGGATCTCGCACACCGGCGCCACCACCGACACGCTCGACTTTCTGCGCTGCGCCCGCGACCGAGGCGCGGTGACCGTGGCGCTGACCAACCACCCCCGCTCGCCCATCGCCCAGGTCGCCGACCACGTGCTCGTCACCGCCGCGCGCGAGACCATGTTCCGCTCGGGCGCCACGTCCAGCCGCATCGCGCAGCTGACCGTGATCGACTGCGTATTCGTGGGCGTGGCGGCGCGGCGCAGGGCCGAGGCCGCCGAGGCGCTGTCGACGACCGCCGAAGCGGTGGCGGGCCGCCGAGAAAAGTGACATACGACTCGTTAGAGGCGGGGGCGCAGGTCACGGGGCCTAGATGACATCGTGATCGACGCCCCATTGATATGGACTCTCAACCTTCTGCCGGTACAACGCGTGTACTTGTTAGAAGAGAGAGTCTGCAACGTCGCGACTCACCGAAGACCGTGATTGATCTCTCAACAGTCGTCATTCCGACCGGGGTAAGTCGTCTAGTAAACGACCAACGACGTCGTGAGGTGGCGCCGGATTGGTAATGGTGTCTTAGCCAAAGGCGCCGCTTGCGGAATCATCGCGCTGTCCCGGCTGTTGAGTATGGCGAACCGCCGGTGCGGTGGGGGACGAAGAAGGCTGGAGGAGACCTTGAGCGCAGAAACGACGACCGCGATTCGCACAGACGAAGTCGCGGAAGAACGCGATCTGGTCGGTGTGTACCTGCACGAGATTTCCAAGACGCCGCTGCTCGACGCGGCCGCGGAAGTGGATCTCGCCAAGGCCGTGGAGGCCGGCCTGTACGCACAGCGTCTGCTCGCGGACAACCAGTCGCCGGAGGGCGCGAGTCACGTCGAGTTGGATCGAGTGGTGTTCGACGGCCAGAAGGCCAAGGAACAGTTCATCAAGGCCAACTTGCGACTTGTCGTCTCGATCGCGCGGCGGTACGTCCGCAGCGGCATGCCGATGCTCGACCTGATCCAGGAGGGGAACACGGGTCTGGTGCGCGCAGTGGAGAAGTTCGACTACCAGCGCGGTTTCAAGTTCTCGACCTACGCGACGTGGTGGATTCGCCAGGCGATCAGCCGGGCGATCGCGCAGCAGGAACGCACCGTGCGGCTGCCCGTGCACCTTGTCGAGGACGTCAACCGGATGCGGAACACCGCCCGTCAGCTGACGCGGGAACTGGGGGCAGATCCCGAGCCCGAGCAGATCGCCGACGCCCTCGGTGTGACGGTCGAGCGCGTCAACGAGCTGATCCGCTGGTCTCAGGACACGGTTTCGCTTGACACCCCGATCGGCGACGACGGCGACACCAACCTCGGCGACCTGGTCGCCGACAACGACGAGCCCACCCCGGAAGACGTGGTCATCGCAGGGCTGGAGCGCGAGCGCATCGAGCGGATGCTCGGTCACCTCGACGAGCGCTCCGCCGGCATTGTCAAGGCCCGCTACGGCCTTGAGGACGGCCGGGAGCACTCGCTGACCGAGGTCGCGCACCGCTTCGCGCTGTCGCGCGAACGGATCCGGCAGCTGGAAATCCAGGCTCTGGCCCGGCTGAAGGAGCTGGCGAGCGACGGCGGGTTCTCCCGCGAAAGCGAGCTGGGCGCGGCGGCCTAGGGGGTCGTTCGACACGCGAGCGCAAAGTGCCTTCCTTCGGAAGGCCGTTGCGCTCGCGTAATTTTCTGGCGCGCTTTACGCGCCGTGCGCCCGACGGGACAATCCAGACACGTGTCCACTTCCGCACCGTGAGAAACTATCCGCCGTGTTTAAAGGGTTTCGCGATTTTCTGATGCGCGGCAACGTCGTCGAGTTGGCCGTCGCTGTCGTCATGGGCGCGGCCATGACCGCGCTGGTGGCCTCGTTCACCGACGCCTTCGTCCAGCCGCTGATCACTCTGGTGACAGGCGGCGAGGACGTCGGCGGCAAGTTCACCGTCAAAGGCGTTGACTTCGCGTACGGCTTGTTCGTCAACGGCCTGATCACGTTCTTGCTGACCGCGGCCGCGGTGTACTTCGTGGTCGTCGTGCCGATCAAGAAGATCAGCGACCGCCTGAAGCGCCAGGCCGAGGAGCCCACCCCGGCCGAAGCCGAGGAGATCGCGCTGCTGCGCGAGATCCGCGACGTGCTGCGCCAGCGCTCCGACGCCTGACGGCGCTCGGCCTCAGCTGTCGGCGGCGTCCCCGAACATCCGACTTGAGACGTGTTGGTGCGCCATCCGGCGCACGGCGCTGAACGCGATCCCGCCGATCACCGTGCCCACGACCGCGCGCTCCAGCACCCCCTCGGGGGTATCGGCTCGGCCGGACCACGCCACCTCGAACGGGGCGAGCTTCTCCATGATGTCGGCGTAGACGTTGACGAGCTCGAGCGAGTCGAGGTACTCGAAACGGCCCATCGTCGTCACGGCGTCGATCAGCACCTCCGCCGTGGGACAGTCGCGGTCCACGTCGTCCCAGCCGCGTTCGTCCAGGAACGTCTCGACCCACTCGCGCGCGGCGCGGCGAGCGGAGTCGTCCTCGCCCTTGTCGTGGGGGAACGTCGCCCCCATCGCCGCGCCGAGAGCGTCGTGCAGGTTCGCGCCCTGCTCGTCGAGTGAGGCCAGCACGTCGCCGACGGCGGCGATCGACAGCCCGCCGACGTCGACGAGCGCCCGAATCAGCCGCAGCCGGTGCACATGCTGCTGGCCGTAGTCGGCCTGGTTGGGCGCGGTGCGCTCGCCGGGGGGCAACAGTCCGATGCGCAGGTAGTACTTGATGCTCGGCACTGGCACGCCGGAGGTGCGGCTCAGTTCGGCGATGCGCATATGAACTCCCGGTGATCGCGATGTACTCCGTAGCCAGCATAACCCACGTGGATAGCTCCACTATCCGCTCGTCGGCCGTCGCCTGGAGAAAACAACTTGCGGTTTTGGCGCGGATAGTAGATAGTAAGACTATGGATAACAGATACCATCACTATCTACCTTCGCTCGAAAAGCCACACCGCCCGCTCGTCGTCTTCGCCGCCGTGATGGCGGTGACCGCCGTGGTCGCCGCGATCGGCCTGATCGTCGACGACCGCGTCATCACCGGCGCCTCGGTCTGGGCCAAGCCCCTGAAGTTCTCGCTGTCGTTCATCTTCTACGGCGCCACGCTCGCCTTCTTGATTCCCCTGTTGCGAAAACGCAAGCGACTCGGCTGGTGGATGGGGACCGTCATCGTGGCCGCCTCCACGATCGAGATGGCCGTCATCGTCGGCCAGGTGGTGCGCGGTCGCGCCAGCCACTTCAACACCTCCACGCCCCTCGACACCGCTTTGTGGGCTCTCATGGGCCAGACGATCGTCGTCTTGTGGCTGGCCACGCTCACGGTGGCGGTGCTGCTGTGGCGTCAGAACATCGGCGACCGCGCGCTGACCTGGTCGATTCGGCTGGGAATGCTGGTCGGGCTGGTCGGCCTGGCGCTCGGCTTCCTGATGACCATGCCGCAGGACGGCCAGGCGCCGGGCGCGGCCGGCGGGCACGGCGTCGGAGTCCCCGAAGACGGCGCCGGCCTGCCGCTGCTGGGGTGGAGCACCGTCGGCGGCGACCTGCGAATTCCGCACTTCGTCGGAATGCACGCCCTGCAGGTGCTGCCGTTGATCGCCCTGGTTCTGGTCTGGGCGGCACGGCGACGCGTCCGCCTCGCCGACGAAGCGACCCGAGTACGCCTGGTGTGGGTCGCGGCAGCCGGCTACCTCGGGCTGGTCGGCCTTGTCACCTGGCAGGCGCTGCGCGGCGAGTCAATCGTTCACCCCGGCGGCGCCACCGTGGCCGCCGCCGTCGCCCTCGTGATCGCTGTGGCGGCGGCGACCGCCTGGGCGCTGCGCGCGACGCCTCCTCCGCGGCGGGAGGAGCCTGCGTCGCCGCGGCCGGTGGGAGCGTCTCAGGTCGACGCGTAGTGGACTCGGGCGCGGACGCCGCGGTGGTCGGAGTAGTCCACGTCCTGGCGGTCGGTGTCGGTGAAGTGCAGATCCGCTTCGTCGCCTTCGTCTCCGGTGGGGGTGTGCTGGTCGGTGACGGCCGGCATGCCCCCGTCTCGCGTCTTGGCGAAGATGAAGTCGATCCTGCGGTTGCCGCCGATCGTCCAGTTGTCGGCGCGGCACGCCGAGGGATCGCCGGCTTCGGCGCAGCCGGCGAAGACGGCGTCGCGGTAGCCGTGTTCGCCTTCGAGGTCGCCGTTCAGGCTCTTGTACCAGGGGTGGTAGTCCTCGCCGCCGTTGCTGGCCGCGTCGGCGAAGTTGAAGTCGCCGCCCGTCACTGTCAGCTCGGCGTCGGCGTAAGCGTCCTTGGACAGCTCGGCGGCGGCCGCGTCGGCGTTTTCGGCTGAGCAGGCGGGCCCGCCGCTTGCCGCGGTCGCCCAGTGCAGCGAGGCGGCCCCGACGGTCTTGTCGGCGACCTTGTCGTTGAACAGAGCCTTGACGTTGACGGTGCGGTCCTGGTCGTTCTCTTCGCACCCGTCGCCGACGTCGACGTGAGACTGCCACGTGCCGACGGAGTCGTCGACCAGCTCGAGCCGGTCGGTGCGATAGATGATCGCGTTGGTCTGGTAGCCCTTGGCCGGCGCGCACTTTTGCGGGCCGGGTCCCGGATCGGCGTCGGCGAGGACGCCGGCGTACGTGCCCTCGAAGTCCGCGTTCAGCCTGGCCAGGAGGTAGTCGAGGTCGCCCCGCGCGTCTCCGGCGCCGTTGATCTGCTGTATCAGGTACAGGTCGGGGCTGTACTCCTGCAGCCGCATGTAATAGACGAAGTCCTGCCAGTCGCCGGGACACGTGTCGCCGACCACCGGCAGGTTCTCGATGTTGAGGTCGTAGACCTGCAGGAACTCGGGGTTGTCGTTGGGGACGGCGACGGTGGGGGGCTCGTCCGCATGCGCGGCGACCGTCAGCTGGATCGACAATGCCGCGGCAACGGCCGCGGCGAGCCCGATCAGCACTCGTCGACTCGGTCGCTTCATGGGGGGCTCCTTCCTGATGCGACCGCTCGAGAGTAGCGATTGACGTCAATCAATTCGCCATAAGCGCTTCGCCGTCGGGAAGGGTCAGCTCCTGATCTCGACGCCGAGCTCGTCGAGCAGCCGGCGCACCCGGCGCTCGACGTCGTCCCGGATCGGCCGGACGTCGGCGGCGGACCGTCCGGCGGGGTCGTCCAGCTCCCAGTTCTCGTAGCGAACGCCCGGGAATACGGGGCAGGCGTCGCCGCAGCCCATGGTGACCACGACGTCGGCGGCGCGCACCACCTCGTCGGTCCACGGCTTGGGGTACTCGCCGGTGATGTCGACGCCGCACTCGGCCATGGCGGCCACGGCCGCGGGGTTGACCTCGACGCCGGGCTCCGACCCGCCCGACCAGCCGATCGCGCCGTCGCCGGCGAGGTGGTTGAGGAATCCGAGCGCCATCTGGCTGCGGCCGGCGTTGTGCACGCACAGGAAAAGCACGACCGGCCGGGCGTCCGACCGCAGTCCGTCGACCTTCGCAAGCGCCGTGAGCCGTTGTCGCGCGAAGCGCTCGGCCAGCAGAGGCAGGAACGTCGGGATCGTGGCGTACGCCGCGAACTGGTCGTAGCCGGTGTGCAGGAAGCCTTCGATCGTCTCGGCGCCGTAGAGGTCGCCGAATTCCCGGCCGAGCCGCGCGGCCGCCGAGCGCAGGGCGAGCCGCTGGTCGACGGTGAGATCGTCGCGAAGGTGTGAGCCGGTGTCAGTCATGGTCTGCTCCAGATGTGACGTGGGGGACGAGCCGGTCGACTCGCCGGTCGATCTCGTCGAAGGCGGCCTCGAACGCGAAGTCGGCGTCGAGGGCCGCCGGGTCGGCCACCGACCAGTGCAGCCGTCGGCCGGTCTCGCCGTCGAGCTGCTCGTGGGCGTTGTCGCACACGGCGACCACCAGGTCGTCGGGTCCCACGACGTCGTCGATGTGCGCGGTGCGCGCGCCCACGAGGTCGAGACCGTGACGTCGGGCGGTGCGCAACGCCCGTGGGTGGACGTGCGACGCCGGTCGGGTGCCGGCGCTGGCGCCGGGGACCATGCTGCGCTCGGTCCACAGCGCGGCCGCCAGCTGCGAGCGGGCGGAGTTGCGGACGCACACGAAGACCACGCGCCGCGGACGCAGCCGCAGCGCCGGGGCGAGGGCGCCGAGGGCTTCGGAAACCAGGCGCAGGTAGCGGCGACGGCGGTCCCCCTCCGACCTCCGTCGCGCGACCACGCCGGCTTCCTCAAGCACCCGCAGGTGGTGAGCCAACAGGTTGGAAGGCAGCCGCAGCTGCCGCCCCAGCTCGGCGGGAGAGGCGTCGCCGAGCGCCTGCGCGTCGGCGTTCGCCAGCCGCGCCGGCTCGCCGAGCGCGGCGTGGATCTTGGCGCGCTCGTTCAAACCTGGAAGCTCAACAGACATTGACTCAATTTTCACTGAGGAAAATCGTCCCGTCAAGGGCGAGCGGATGAACGTCGGATTGCGGACGACCGAACGTTGCGCAGTCGTGGAAACTGGTGGGACGGGGACGACTCGCGAGACGCCGGCGTGCCCGCCACACCCCCTACCCCCGAAGCGCAGGTCTCCATGTCGGACGCTCCACGTCGGCCCGTACGCCTGGGCCGTCGCGGTTTCCTGATCGGCGGCGGCGCGGTCCTCGTCGCCGCGCTCGGGACGGGCGCGGCGACCTCCGGCCCGAAGGGCGAACTCGCCCGTGAGGCGAGCCGAGGTCACTTCGACCTGCGAGCCGACTCGCACCCGTTCATGCGGCGGCAGACCGCGCACAACGGGACGGTGCTGCAGTCCTTCGCCTTCGACGACGTCAACGAACACGTCTACGTCGCCCAGACCATGCAGGGCGGCGTCACGCTGTGGGGTGAGTCGGAGCCGGTCTCCTGGGAGCGGCGCGACGCCGACGGCGACATGTGTCTGACGAAACTGGACTATCGCGGCGGCGAACTCGGCTACATGTACCTCAAGGGTTTCGGGCACGGCGTGTCCATCGGGGTCGAACCCGACGGCGACGACGCGTACATCTGGACGGAGACGGACACGAATCCCGGCAGCGGATACGGGCGCGCGATCGCCAGGTTCAAGTTCGCCGACGCGCGGACGCTGACGTACGGACACGACGAGTTCGAGGTGCACCGTCCCGTTCCAGGCTCCACAAGCAACCGTCCCGCGCTCGACGTGGGCGATTCGCGGCTGCTGCTCAGCTACCGCGGCGAGGACTCCTCCGGCGAGAGCGACACCCGCTACGCCCTATACGACCTGGAACGGTTCAAGGCCGGCGACTACGAACCCGTCCGCGACTTTCCGCGCCCCGGAGTCGAGCCGGGGGAGCAGTTCCAGGGGATGGCGCTGCACCGCGGCTTCGTCTATCAGATGGTCGGCGACGCGTACAGCGAACCCGACGGCGACAATCCCCCCGAAAACAAAGGCAACACCTACCTGATCAGCGCCGACGTCGTCACCGGCCAGGTGGTGCAGCGGACGCCGACGCGCGCGGCGCACTCGCTGCCGTTCCGGGAGCCGCAGGGGCTGGCCATGCGGCTGACCGATCCGCCGCGGCTGCACATGGGATTCGCCTCGGGCGAGCCGGGCCGGCGCGATCTCACGCTCTACTACAAGGAGCGGTTACGCGGCGGCCGCCTCGATATTCACAGCGCACCGTAGCCGTCGCGACACCTTAAGACTGTAGAAAATTTATTGCGGACCCCATTGATCGTGAAGAATATCTGCGAGACGATGCGCACACACGCGCGGCGGCTGTCGCGTGCCGCCCCTGGAATCTCAGCCCTTGAAGGGACGATCAGTGATCACCCGGCAATCGGACACGCATCCCTTGAAACGATTCATACGGCCCCTGGCCGGCGCGATCTCGCTCGCCGCGGCCCTGGCGATCGGCGCGTTCGTCCTCACCGGACCCGCCACGGCCGAAGACCAGCCGAAAGAGGAGGTCGACACCGTGGGCACCACCGACATGCGCGGAGTGTGGATCGCCAGCGTCGCGAACATCGATTGGCCGAGCCAGACCGGCTTGAGCGCCGACGAACAGAAGGCCGAACTGGAGACGCTGCTCGACCAGGCGGTGTCGAACAAGCTCAACTCCGTCTTCCTGCAGATCCGCCCCACCGCCGACGCGTTCTGGCCCTCGCCGCACGAGCCGTGGTCGCACTGGCTCACCGGCACCCAGGGCGAGGACCCCGGCTACGACCCGCTTGAGTTCGCTGTGGCCGCCGCCCACGAACGCGGCCTGGAGCTGCACGGCTGGTTCAACCCGTACCGGGTCGCCCAGCACACCGACCCCGATCAGCTCGACCCGGAGCACCCGGCGCGGGTGCACCCGGAGTGGACGTTCAACTACAACGGCACCATGTACTACAACCCGGGCATTCCCGAGGTCCGCGAGTTCGTCGAGACCGCGATCATGCACGCCGCCGAGAACTACGAGATCGACGGCGTCCACTTCGACGACTACTTCTACCCGTACCCGGCCGAGGGACAGTCCATCCCCGACGAGGCGACGTACGACGAGTACGGCGGCGACTTCGACAACATCGAAGACTGGCGACGCAACAACGTCGACCTGCTGGTGAAGGAGATAGGGGAGAAGGTCGACGCGCTCGACCGAGAGGTCTCGTTCGGCATCAGCCCGTTCGGCATCTGGCGCAACAAGTCCACCGACTCCAACGGCTCCGACACCAGCGGTCTCGAGTCCTACGACTCCCTGTACGCCGACACCCGCAAGTGGGTTCTCGAGGGCTACATCGACTACATCGCCCCGCAGGTGTACTGGTACGTCGGGCACAGCGCCGCCGACTACGCGGCGCTCGTGCCGTGGTGGTCGAGCGTCATCGAAGCCGCCGGCAACGACGTGAAGCTGTATATCGGGCAGGCGGCGTATCGAATCAACGAGGAAGACGGCTACGACGACGCCACGTTGACCGAACATCTGACCTTCAACAAGGACCATCCCCAGGTCTCCGGCGACATCTACTTCAGCGCGAAGTCGTTGACCACCAACGCCGAAGAGGCGATGGCGCGAGTCGTCCAGGACCACTACAGCGGCTAGCCGCCGGTTCGGACGTTGACAGACAACACGGCGCGGCGGGTCGAGGCGCGAGCCCCGGCCCGCCGCGAAAATTTTCGCAAAACGAGACAACTCGATACGAACGTCGAAGCGTCTACAAGACG
>JBOGDN010000428.1:0-4539 GCA_050742995.1 Stackebrandtia sp.
CGCGCAGGCGGTTCACGACATCGCGGTGCGGGCGACCTCGCAGGGCGGCTATGCGAAGGTCGCCTGGCGCGGCGAGGACGACGTCGCGGCGGGCATCCGTCCCGGCGCCTTGACGCACCTGTCCGAGGGCCAACTCGCCGACGAAGTGAAGAGCGCGATCGAAGCCGCCGTCGCCCAGCGCCAGGAAGCCGTCTTCGACGCATACATTCGCGTCTACTGGCCCGAGGGGACGAGACCGTGAGCGGAAAAAAGCTCGGCGCCGAGCTGTACCAGCTGTGGAAGGCCGGAAGGGTTTCGCTGCGCACGGCCGCCGCCGACTACGCGCGCGCCAGCGGCAGCGCCGACAACACGAGCCTGAACGAGACAGAGGCGTTCAAGCGCACCCCGGCTACGTGGGGAACCGATCCCAACGGCGAGCTGGGGCCGGCTTTCCCGGCGTGGAAAGAGGCGCGGGACAGGTTTCAGACCATCCTGGCGGAGACGTCGGTGAACCTGCGAGACACCGGCGACGCCCTGTGCTCGCTCGCCGAGGCGTACGCGGCGACCGACGCCGACGCCGCCTCCAAGCTCGCCGAGTCGCAAAGGGAGCTGCTCGACGACTCAGACCCGAACGCGCGCAAGCCTCCCGAGGAAATTCCACCGCCCGTGTTCCCCGACTCCTAGCAAGTCGCCACGACGATCAAGGTTGCAGACGATGACTGTGTCAGACGACGCCATCATGGCCAAGGCCCAAGCGGTCCAGAAGAAGGCGCTCGAGCAGATCATGAAGGAGATGACCGCCGACGCGATCTCCCCGATCCCCAGCGACATGTCGAAATACAAATCCATGCTCGACCTGTCGTGGATCTCAAACTCCTTCGCCTGGTTCACCGAGCGCGATCCCGGCGACTTCGCCACCATGGCCGAATCCGCACGGCAGCTCAAAAAGGACCTCGACGGCGGCATGGTCGGAATGATGAACGGCGTGCGGTCGGACCTGGGAGACTGGCAGGGAAACGCCTCCGCGAAGTTCGGCGAGTTTCTACTCGACCCGTTTCCGGACGTCCACCGAAACCAGCTGGCCATGGCCGACGAGTTGATCCTGGCCTCGGACGGCATGCGGCAAATGCTCGAAGACAGCCGCGACGTCATCGTCGACGTCGGAGACAAGACCGTCGCGGCGCTGGCCGCCTTGGACAAGGGCGGAGATATCTTTTCGGTGCTGCTGAAGGCCGGCGTCGCCGCCTTGGTCGCGGTCGTCGGCGGCTTGGCGACGGGCGCCACGGGCGGCCTCGGCGCACTGGCGCTGGTCAACTTCGCCGGATCCGCGGCCTCGAGCGGGATCGACCAGGCCAACATCGGCGGCGAGACGGTCAGCGACGTTCTGTCCAAAATGAACCAGACGATCGCCGCCGCGCAGGAGAACATGACGGAGGCGGAGAACGCCATCCGGGACGCCCTGGAACAGGACGTGTCCACGATGACCCAAAGCGCGGACCACTTCAAGACGAAGCGCCCCGGCGTCGCCGACGACGTCGACCTCGGAAAGTTCCGGCCCCCGGAGCACGTCTACAGCTGACCCGGCACGCTCTATCCTCTTCAACGTGGGTAAGCGTCGGCGGCCGGCGGGCCGCCGTGGCGGAGGTGCGCGGTGGCAGAGTTTCGGATCCTGGGTCCGCTCGACGTGCGCCGCCGCGGCGAGGCGGCGACGTTCCCGCGAACCTCGCTGCGCAAGACCCTGGCGATCCTGCTGCTGGAGGCCGGCTACGCCGTGCCGATGTCCAAGCTCGTTGACGCGCTGTGGGACGACGACCCGCCGGCGACCGCGCGACGTCAGGTCCAAAACAACGCGGCGAGGCTGCGCAAGCTGCTGGGCGATCCGGGCGTCGTCGAGTCCGTCGGCGACGGCTACCGGATCGTCGTCGGCGAGGACAGTCTTGACTCGCTGCGCTTCGGCGCCGCGGTGGAGCGCGCCCGCGAACACGTCGAGGCCTCAGACCCGCACGCGGCCCTGAGGCAACTGCGGCAGGCCCTGGCGCTGTGGCGCGGTCCCGCCCTGGCCGGCATGTCCGGCAGATTGATCGAGTCGGGCACCCAGCGGCTCGACGAGGCACGCCTGGCCGCGACCGAAGAGCGCGTCGATCTAGAGCTGCGGCTGGGTCTGCGTTGCGAGCCGGTGATCGGCGAGCTGCGGGAACTGTTGTCCGACAACCCTTACCGCCAGCGCCTGACAGGGCAGCTGATGCTGTCGTTGCACCGCGCCGGGCGCACCGCCGACGCCCTGCGGACGTATCACGACTTCCGGGAGCGGCTCGCCGACGAGCTGGGACTGGACCCCAGTCAGCAGCTGCGCGAGCTGCAGGCGGCGCTGCTGCGCGACGACCCCGACATGGATCGTTTCGTCGCCGCCGACAGCCCCGCTGTGGCGCGGGCGCCGGCGCCGGACACGCCGACGCCGGCGCAGCTGCCGGCCGACACCTCGGCGTTCACCGGCCGAGCGGCGGAGCTGGAGGCGCTGGACGGTCTTCTCGACAACAGCAGCGAAACCGCCGTTCTCTGCACAATGGCCGGAGTGGGCGGCGTCGGCAAGACCGCGCTGGCGCTGCGCTGGGCGCATCGGGTGCGCGACCGCTTTCCCGACGGGCAGCTGTACGTCAACCTGCACGGCTACGGACCGCAGCAGCCGGCGTCGCCGCGACACGTCCTCGACGGGTTCCTGCGCGCGCTCGGCCAGCCCGGCGACGCCGTGCCCGCCGAGGTCGACGACGCGGCCGCGATGTTCCGGTCGCTGATGTCGGGCAGGCGAATGCTGGTCGTGCTGGACAACGCCCGTGAGCTCGATCAGGTCCGTCCGCTGCTGCCGGGCGCCGCGGGAAGCTTCACTGTCGTGACCAGCCGCGAGTGGCTCACAGGACTGACCGCTCGCGACGGCGCCGTCCCGATCCGCCTCGACGCGCTCGACCAGACCGGCGCCCGCGAGCTGCTTGCCAACCTCGTCGGCGCGTGGCGGCTCGTCGCCGAGCCGGACGCCGCCGAGCGGCTCGCGGAACTGTGCGGCGGCCTTCCTCTGGCCCTGCGGATCGCCTCGGCCAACCTGTTCGAGCAGTCCGACGCGAGCGTCGCCGACTTCGTCTCCGAACTGGACGACTGCCGGCTTGACGTGCTCGCCGTCGACGGCGACCCGGACTCGACGGCGGCCGTCGTCTTCGAGCAGTCGTACCGCCTCCTCGAGGCGGACGCCCAGGACCTGTTCGCGCGACTGGGTCTTGTCCCGGGCGAGGACTTCTCGCGCGAGCTGGCGATCGCCGTGGCAGGCAATCCCGCCGCGGAGGTCAAACGGACGCTGAATCGACTCGAATCGGCCCATCTGATCCAGCAGCACCTCTCCGGGCGATACCGGTTCCACGATCTGATCCGCGAGTACGCCCGGCAGCAGGCACGTCGAACCATGGACGCCGCCGTGCGCGAAGAGGTCGAAGACCGGGTCGTCGACTGGTACGGCGAGCAGCGAAACTCGCTGTCGTCCGTCGAGTACCGCAATCTGGTCTCGGCGATTCAGGCGTGGGAGAGCCATCGTCGATCGCTGCCGCTTGTCGCGCTGCTCAGCGAGTACGTCAACCTCGGCCACTCCGTCTCCGAGATCCGCGAGCTGACCGAGGCGGGCATGCGGCATGCCGAGTGGCTCGGCGACCCCGAGGACCTCTACCGGGTGTACCGCGCCGCCTCCGACGTCTACCGGGCCGCCGGAGAGCCGCCCGCGACACGTGAGTACGCGCGCAAAGCAGTGGAACAGGCCGAGCGCTTCGACGAAGGCGACGCCGACGGCACCGCCCACGCCAACCTCGGCGCCGGTCTGTACCTGCGCGGCGAGCAGGACGAGGCGCTGGAGATGCTGAACACGGCGGTCAGGCTCGCCGAAGCCAGCGGCAGCCGGCATCAGCTGCTGGCGCATCGGGCCAACCTGAGCCGCGTCTGCCGGGTGATCGGCCGGCTCGCCGACGCCGAGGAGCAGCTGCGGCAGACAGTCCGGCTGTCCGACGAGATGAATTCGGACGCCGGCGCCATGGGCTCGCGATCGAGCCTGGCGATCCTGTACGTCGACATGGGACGGCTGTCTGACGCCGCACGGCTGATCGCCGAAGCCGCCGGCATCGCCGAGCGCGTGAAGTCGGACAGATTCCAGATCATCACGCTGACGTGGCAAGGCGAGATTTACCGGCAGTCCGGCAACTACGTCCAGGGGAAGCTGGCGCTGTCGACGGCGCTGGCGCTGGCGCGCGCGGTCGGACGCGAAGCCTTGATTCGCGGCGTTCACAACATCTTCGCCGAGCTGCTCAGCGACTCCGGCCAGCACCGGCTCGCCCTAGACCACCTCGACTACGGCGATCGTCTGTCGCCTGCGGATCTGGCGCGGCGGCGCCTGCTGATGTGCAAGATCCGCACCAGGCTCGGCGAATACGACCTGGCCGCCGAGCTCGGCGAGCAGGCCCGCGACGTGTACGCGACGAGCGACCCGCTGCGCCACGCGCGCAGCCTCGCCGCCCTCGCCGACGCCTACGC
>JBOGDN010000429.1:0-3547 GCA_050742995.1 Stackebrandtia sp.
GTCCGGCGCCGCGCTGGCCGTCGTCGGCCTTGTGGTGCAATGGAATCTTCTTGGAGACTCCTGGATCTTGTGGTGACCGCTCTCGCCCGGTAACTTCTGCGGCATCCGTGATCGACACGGCTTCTCAACAACTCGTACTTCTACGGGGGTGCACATTGTCCTACTTCGCCGCTGCGGCAACTCGGGTCGACGACGTCTGGGAGGCGTTTGAGGTCGACCTCGACGGCGTCGGAGACCTCGACGAGGTGATCGACCGGATGCGGGAACTCGGTTCCGGCGCCTCGCCGGTCGTCATGTTCGTCGAAGCCGACGACGAGTACCTCGTCGTGCTGCGTCTCGACGACGGCGACAGCCTGCGGGTGTTCGGCTCCGACGCGCCGTACGCCTCCGAGAGCCGCCTGGGGGCGGTGCTGCTGTCCGACGTCGACGTCGAGACCCCCGGCGAGGTCGTCGACGACGATGACGACGACTCGGACACTCCCGTCTCCAGCGAGCTGGACGCCCAGCCGGTCGGCGAGCCCGACCTGCTGGAAGACCTGGACGTCTCCGCGGCGTTGCTGCTCGAGCTGTGCGCGAAGGACGGCATGCTGCCGTCCGACGTGATCGCCGAGGTGGCCGGCCAGATGGGCTGCGGAGACGTGATGGAAGAGGTGCACGACGCGTAGCCCGTCCCCGCCGGCTCAGCCGTCGTCCGACGCCGACGGGCCGCGCTCGCGGCACGAGCGGTGGATGCGCCGGGCTTTGGACGTGGCCGCCGACGCCGGCGACGACGTGCCCGTGGGCGCCGTCGTCTACGACGCCGACGGGGTCGAGCTGGCCGCCGCGCACAACGCCAGGGAAGCCGCGGGGGACCCCACGGCGCATGCCGAGATCCTGGCGCTGCGCGCCGCCGCGTCCGAACACGGCGACGGCTGGCGGCTGACCGGGTGCACCCTGGTCGTCACCGCCGAGCCGTGCACCATGTGCGCCGGCGCGATCACGCTGGCGCGGATCTCGACGGTCGTGTTCGGCGTGTGGGAGCCCAAGACCGGGGCGGTCGGCTCGCTGTGGGACGTGCTGCGGGACCGGCGCCTTTCGCACCGTCCCGAGGTCTATCCCGGCGTCCTGGCCGAGGAGTGCGCGCGGCTGCTACGCGGGTTCTTCCGCTGAGGCGCCGCGCAGGTAGTCGATGAACGCGGCCCGCAGCAGCGGCTCCCTGTCGCCGTAGCCGTGCCCGGCGAGCTCGTGCCACAGTTCGACGACGCTGTCGACGGCCGGGCCCACCGAGCCGAGCGACCCGTCGACCTCCTGGGCCTCGGGAGCGTGCGGCAGGTGAGCGATGACGTTGAAGAAAAAGCGCAGGTCCAACCGTTTCCTGGCGAGGTCGAACGCCCTCGCGCGCAGCTCTTCGGTCGGAAGTTCGTCCAGGGTGGAACTACTCATGGCTGGAGCATAGTCCTTCCCTCGACGCCGCGGGCCGTCAAACGCGCGTCCGCGGACGCGCGGGAACCCGTCGATCGTCGATGAGAGAGAAACGCGCAGCGTCCGGCTCTCGACCGCAGCGTGGAATGCCGTGCAGCCGAGACGTCGCGCCGAGCGCGTAAGCGCTTTTTGGGAAGCCAGTCCTCTTCGCGGGGCTCGTCGGCGCCCACGTCGGAGTCATATTCGGCGTCCGGCTCGTCGTCGCCGTCCGCCGTGCCGCCGCCAAGTTCGCGCTCAAGCGCGTCCAGGTCGGTGTTCGGCGAGTGATACTTCAGCCGCCGGGCCACCTTCGTCTGCTTAGCCTTAGCTCGGCCGCGCCCCATATGGCTCGACCCCCTCGCACAGAATCATCGGGGCCGCCGTTACGGCGCCCCGGAACCTATAACATCTCTCGTGGCTCCTACGGTACAGCGCGACGCGTCGGTTTCCCACTCGGGATACCCGAGATTTCCGCCTCCATTCACAGGCAGACATCGACAGATCGGAAACGCCGCCCGCCGGGCCGGCGCGAGCGCGGTAATGACCATGTTCACGCCGACCCGATACCGGTAAATCCGCGGTCACCGCAGGTAGATGCTCTTGAGCCGGCCGCACTCGGCCATGCGGCGCTCGGCGAGACGGTCGGCGGCGACCGCCGGCGGCACGTCCTCGGTCTCGGCGGTGACCAAGATCCGCTTGGTGATGTCGAAGATCTTGCCGGCTCGGCGCTTGGCGCGCTCGAAGTTGAAGCCCTCGATCTCGTCGGAGACCTGGATGACGCCGCCGGAGTTGACCAGGTAGTCGGGCACGTAGAGGATGCCGCGATCGGCCAGGGCCTTTTCGACGCCGGGGTGGGCGAGCTGGTTGTTGGCCGCGCCGGCGACGATCGAGGCGCGCAGCGCCACGACGGTGTCGTCGTTGAGGGCGCCTCCGAGGGCGCAGGGGGCGTAGACGTCGATGTCGGACGTGATCAGCTCCGCCTCGGAATCCACAAGCCGCACCCCCGGGTGCTGGGCGGCGACCCAGTCGCGAGCGCGTTTGGACACGTCGAAGGCGACGACGTTCGCGCCCTCGTCGAGCAGGTGCTGGATCAGGTAGCGGCCGACCTTGCCGACGCCCGCGAGGCCGACGGCGCGTCCGGCGAGGCTCGGGTCGCCGAAGCGGTGCTCGGCGGCGGCGCGCATGCCGCAGAACACGCCGTAGGCGGTGAGGATGGAGGAGTCTCCGGCGCCGCCGTGCTCGATGGAGCGTCCGGTGGCGTGACGGGTCTCCTTGGCCACGACGTCCATGTCCTCGACGTAAGTGCCCACGTCGCAGGCGGTGATGTAGCGGCCGTTCAGCGACTCGACGAACCGCCCGTACGCGCGCAGCAGGGCTTCCGACTTGTCGACGTCGGGGTCGCCCCAGATCACCGCCTTGCCGCCGCCGAGGTCAAGTCCGGCGAGCGAGTTCTTGTAGGCCATGCCGCGAGACAGGTCGAGCACGTCGTGGAGGGCTTCTTCTTCGCTGGCGTAGGGGTAGAACCGAGTGCCGCCCAGTGCGGGGCCAAGCGCGGTGGAGTACACCGCGATGATCGCCCGCAGGCCGGACTCCTTGTCCCGGCAGAACACGACCTGTTCGTGTCCGCTCAGGTTTTGAGGGGCATCGAATACGCCCATGATGTCGTTACTCCGCGTCCGATTAAGTCCTTTTGAGACTTGGGAAAAAGTGGTTGTTGCCGAAGCTCAGACTAAACCGCTGCGCCGGCGCCGGCGCCCCCGTACGCGCCGCGTTACGGCCCGTCCGTGTCGCGATGCTCACTCTTGGGACTGGGAGCGACCGCGAAGCTTCCGTTGTGACGCGGTCTCGTGCGAAGATCGCGCCGTGCACCCACCCATCGCGGCCTATCTGCGGGTCTACGAGCCGCTGAGCGCGTTCAGCGACGACAGGGCCGCCTACTGGCTGGAGTACACCCGCTCGGGGCGGGCGGCGCCGGTGGAGTCCGGGCCGCGCGCGCAACGGGCGCTGCTGTACGAGGCGGTGGGTTCGGGGTGGAACCAGCTGCCGTCGGAGGCCGACGAGGCGTACGTCGTGGAGGGCGACGGCGGACCGCTGATCTGTCCCTGGC
>JBOGDN010000430.1:0-5029 GCA_050742995.1 Stackebrandtia sp.
CCACCTGGAGGCCGCTCGCAACGGAAGAGGACAAAGTCAGGAGCTCTAAACAGGCCGACGGCGACGATCGGCCAGGCCGCCGCTCGCGGGTTCACGCCCGCGGGCGGCGGTTTCGCCATCCCGGCGCGGAATTCGTCGGCGATTCGCGCAAAGCCGTGAGGCCCATCGCTTGCGCCGCTGCGTACTCTTGTCGCACCACATGTGTCCGCCGACTGGGGAGCCGCTATGACGCCGTCGCCGCTGGAGGGGGTCCGGGTCCTGGTGCTTGGCGACGGGGCGCGGGCGCGGCGGGCGCGCGTGCTGCTGGCGGAACAGGGCGCCTATCTGGTGGGCGGCTTCGACTCCTCGGTGACCTATGTGGTCGTCGACCGCGGCGTCTCCCCGGACGCCTCCGCGGTGGTCGCCGCGCATGATCACGCCGTGCCGGTGCTGACCACGTCCGAGCTGCGGGAATGGCCCGGCATGGAGTCGCTTGCCGACGCGGTCGGCTCGAGGTCCGCCCGACGAGGTCCGCGAGTGCCCGTCCCGTTTCCGGCGCGTTCCTTCGCGTACCCGCCCCGCCGACGCAGCGGCCCCAGCGTCGGTTGGACCCTGGCCTGTGTGCTTTCGCTCGGATTCGCCACGCCGGGCGTGGTCGGGCACGCCGCGCACCTCCTGAAATCTCGAACGGCCGCGATCGCCGCCGGCGCGTACGGGCTCGGCCTGCTGGCGCTGTGCTTGTCGGCGTTCTCCGGCGAAGTGAACGCCTTCGCGGCGGTCGGTGTTTTCGGCTGGCTCAGCGCCTGGATAGGCGGCTCCGTGCACGCGTACCTCCTCGGCGAGCAGGTCGGAGAGAAGAAGCAGCGGGAACTCGGCGAGCCCTTCCCGGCCCACGCCACCTCCGTCACGGCCGCCAAGGACATGGCCAACGCCGCGGCCCTCGCCGAAGTGGCGCACCAGGGCAGGCTGCGCCGCGAAGCCCGCAAACTGCTCGACGACGACCCGGTCACCGCGCGCGCTTTGCGCATCGGCCGCCCCGACCTGCCGCGCACCTATGACGACGGCGGGCTCGTCGACGTCAACCACGCGCCCATCGAGACGCTGCGATCGCTGCCGGGCGTGACGCTCGAGATCGCCGAGCAGATCATCGAGTACCGACAGACCTCCGGCAGCTTCGAGTCCGTCGCCGAGATCGTGGTGCACACCGGCATCGACCCCCGCATGGTCGACGAGTTCCAAGAGATGGCCCTGTTCCTGGCGTGAACGAAGCCGGAAGACGCCCCAGGACACACGTTCCTTTGCGGTGGTCGCCGGCGGATGCGTGAAAGACTGTCTGACGATGAGCGAGCGAAAGGACAGTCGACTCGGCGGAGGCGACGCACGCGGCCGGCAGCGCGAGACCGTCGCCGTGCCGCCGCGTCAACGCGGAGCGGGCGCACGCGGCGCGCAGCGTCAGACCGTCAAGGTCACGCCGCGCCCGTCGACGTCGCCTCCCCGGCTGCGAGGCGTCCTGACCGCGGGCGCGGTCACCGCCGGCTGGAACGCGCTGGTCGTCTTCATCCCGATCCTGGTCGCGGTGATCACCGCCTGGTGGGCGGTCGGCCGTCCCGGCGGAGTGTCCACCGTGCTGCGGGCCGCGGCCGCGGTCTGGCTGTACGGGCACGGAGCGCCCGTCACGATTTCCCGCGTAGACAGCGCGGGACACACGGCCGAGCTGACCTTCGGACTGATCCCGCTGCTGCTGACCCTCGTGATCTTCTGGCGGCTGTCCAAAGCCGGCGGCCACACGGTGCGCGCGATCAAGGGCCGCGACCTTCCCGCGGTGCGGGTGTCCGTCCTGGCGGCGACGATCAGCTACGTCCTGATCGTCCTCGTCGCGGGATTCCTGGCGTCCGCGCCGCCGTTCGAGGTGTCGACGTGGCGGGCGGGCTTGCACGCGGCGGCGCTGTGCCTGGTCGCGACCAGCCTGGGCGCGCTCGCCGAATCCGGACGGGGGCGGGCGCTGTGGCGTCGGCTTCCGGTGTGGCTGCGCCGGGGCGTGCGCACCGGAGGCCTGACGACGGCGTCAATGCTGGCCGTCGGCGCGCTGCTCGCGGGGGCGGCCTTCGCGCTGCGGGGTTCGGCCGTCGCCCGCACCCTGCCCGACAACGTCGACGGTGCGCTCGCCGTCGGCGTGCTGACGTTGCTTTTCATACCGACGGCGGCGGTGTGGGGCGCGGCCTACACGCTCGGCCCGGGTTTCTCCGTCGGCGCGGGAACCGAGGTCACCGTCATGGACGTCTCGCTTGGGCCGATGCCCGTGTTCCCGATGTTCGCCGCGATCCCCGGCGAGCCGCTGAGTTGGCAGGGCACGGTGCTGTGGGGCGTGCCGCTGGCGATCGGGGTGATTCAAGGGGTGCTGCTCGCGGTGCGCAGCGTGGATCTGCGGCTGCCGCGGCTGCTGTCGTCGACAGTCGCCGCGGCGATCGTCGCCGGCGTGCTGACGGGGGCGGCGGCCTTCGCCGCGTCGGGGCCGGTCGGCGACGCGCGGATGTCCGTCGTGGGGCCGCCGGTGTGGGAGACGGCTAGCGTGACCGTCGCGGTCGTGGGGATTTCGGTGATGCTTGGAGCGCTGTGCGCACGGGTGACGGGCTCGCGTCAGGCGAGGTGAGGACGGCCATCGCGGCTGGTCCCAAGTTATGGCCGCCTCGTGGAGAACGTTAAGGTGGCGCGTGGATTTTCACCTGGGGTTCGGTCGAATTGCCGCTGTCGGGGGGATCGGATGACGGCAAGGCTGGTGGTGCTGATTTCCGGTTCCGGCTCGAACTTGCAGGCGCTGTTGGACGCCTGCGCCGACCCGGAGTACGGGGTTCAAGTCGCCGGCGTCGGCGCCGACCGGGACGGCGTCGCCGGACTGGAGCGGGCGCGTTCCGCGGGCGTCCCCACGTTCGTCCACAGAGTCGAGGACTTCGCCGGCCGCGACGAATGGGACGCCGCGGTGACCGAGTCCGCGGCGAAATTCTCCCCGGATCTGGTGGTGTCGGCGGGCTTCCTGAAGCTGCTCGGACCGGCCTTCCTCGACCGTTTCGGCGGCCGCTTCGTCAACACCCACAATTCGCTGCTGCCTTCCTTCCCGGGCATGCGAGGACCCGCCGCCGCCCTTGAGCACGGCGTCAAGATCACCGGCGCCACGCTGTTTTTGTGCGACGCGGGAGTCGACACCGGACAGATCATCGCCCAGACCGCGGTGCCGGTGCGCGACGACGACACGGTGGAGACGTTGACCGAGCGAATCAAGGAAGCCGAGCGGGCACAGCTCGTCGAATGCGTCGGCGTGATGATGCGAGACGGGTGGCGTGTGGACGGACGTAGGGTCGTCCTCGGAAAGCAGGAGGAGCAAGCGTGAACGACGACGTCGAGAACGAAGCTGTCGCCGAAGAGCCGCAGCGTAAACCGGTGCGGCGGGCGCTGCTCGGCGTCTACGACAAGACCGGTCTCGTCGATCTGGCGCGCGGCCTGCACGAGGCCGGAGTCGAGCTGGTCTCCACCGGCGGCACGGCCAGGGCCGTCGCCGAGGCCGGGATCCCCGTGACAAAGGTCGAGGAGCTCACCGGCTTCCCCGAGTGCCTGGACGGCCGGGTGAAGACCCTGCACCCGAAGGTGCACGCGGGCCTGCTCGCCGACGTCCGCAAGGAGTCGCACCGCGCCCAGCTCGACGAATTCGGCATCGCCGCGTTCGACCTGCTGGCCGTCAACCTGTATCCGTTCGCCGAAACCCTCGCCTCCGGCGCGGAGTTCGACGAGATCGTTGAGCAGATCGACGTCGGCGGCCCGTCCATGGTGCGCGGTGCCGCCAAGAATCACGCGAACGTGGCGGTCGCGGTCGACCCGGGCGACTACCCCTCGATTCTCGAGGCCGTCGCCGCCGGAGGGTTCACCGCCGAGGCGCGCAAACGCATGGCCGCCAAGGCCTTCGCCCACCTGGCGACCTACGACTCGCAGGTGGCGACCTGGCTGAACCTTGAGACGTCGGACGGGTTTCCCGAATTCGTGGGCACGCCGCTGCGAAAGCTCAAGACGCTGCGCTACGGCGAGAACCCGCACCAGAGCGCCGCGCTGTACGACGACCCGCGGGCCCCCGACGGCCTGGCCCAGTCCGAGCAGTTGCACGGCAAGGAAATGTCGTTCAACAACTACGCCGACGCCGACGGCGCCTGGCGGACCGTCAACGACTTCGGTTTGCCGTCCGTGGCGATCGTCAAGCACGCCAACCCGTGCGGCGTCGCCACGGCGGCGACCGTTTCCGAGGCCTACCGCAAGGCTCACGCCTGCGATCCGGTGAGCGCCTACGGCGGCGTCGTCGCCGCCAACGTCGAGGTGACCTTCGAGATGGCCCGGCAGATGTCGGGGACGTTCACCGAGGTGATCGTCGCGCCGTCGTACGAGCCGAGGGCGCTGGAGGTGCTGCGCGCCAAGAAGAACCTGCGCATCCTGCGCACTCCGAAGTGGTCTGCGAAGCCGGTGGAGTTCCGCGCGATCTCCGGCGGGATGCTCGGCCAGACGCCCGACCGGCTGCAAGGCGGAGGCGACGACCCGCAGAGCTGGACGCTGGTCGCCGGCAAGGCCGGCCATCCGGAGATGCTGGCCGATCTGGCTTTCGCCTGGTGGGCGGTGCGTTCGGTCAAGTCCAACGCGATCCTGCTCGCCCGCGACACCGCCGCGGTCGGCGTCGGCATGGGGCAGGTCAACCGGGTCGACTCGGCCCGGCTCGCCGTCACTCGTGCAGGAGACCGGGCCGACGGGGCGGTGGCCGCCTCGGATGCGTTCTTCCCGTTCGCGGACGGGCTGCTCGAGCTGGTCGACGCCGGAGTACGCGCGGTCGTGCAGCCCGGCGGGTCGATGCGCGACGAAGACGTCGTCGCCGCGGCCCAGGAGGCCGGCATCACCATGTACCTCACCGGGGCTCGCCACTTCTACCACTGACGCCCACCTCCTCTGACGCGATTGCGGGATGGTGGCGGGATCGCGCGGGATGCGCATGGCAGACTGTGCCTCCGTGACGGCCCGGATA
>JBOGDN010000431.1:0-5371 GCA_050742995.1 Stackebrandtia sp.
CATGATCGTCTACGCCACACGCCGGCTGCTGGTGATGATTCCGCTGCTGCTCGGCGCCTCGCTGCTCGTCTTCGTCATCGTCGACACCACGAGCGACCCGGTCGCCGAGCAGGTGGCCGTGCTGCAGATGGCCTCCTCCGATCCGGTCCCCGCCGAGACGATCGCCGGTTTGGAGAAGAAGTGGTATCAGGACCGCTCCATGCCGGAACGCTACTGGCTGTGGCTCACCGGCGTCGGCGGCCGCGGCGACGTGGGGATACTGCAGGGCGAATGGGGACCGTCCACTCGCGCCAACTACGATATCGGCGGCGAGATCGCGTCCGGGTTCGCGGTGACGCTGCGGCTGGTGCTCGTGGCCACGCTCATGGCGATCGGACTGGCCATTTTCACCGGCGTCGTCAGCGCGGTGCGCCAGTACTCCCGACTCGACTACACCTTGACCTTCGTCGGGTTCCTCGCCTTGGCCATGCCGACCTTCTGGCTGGCGCAGCTGCTGCAGCAGGGCGGCATCGCCGTCAACGGCTTCTTCGGCGACAACCCGATCCAGACCAGACGCGACTCGTCCATCGACGCGGAGAACCTGGCGTTCTTCCCGTGGCTTGGCGACGTCGCCGGGCACTTGATCTTGCCGACGCTGGCGCTGATGCTCACCGGCTACGCCGCCACCAGCCGCTATCAGCGCTCGGCCATGCTCGAGGTGCTCGGCTCCGACTACATCCGGCTCGCCCGCGCCAAGGGCGTGCGCAACCGCACCGTGATGCGCCGCCACGCCTTGCGCACCGCGTTGATTCCGGTGGCCACGTTCGCGCCGCTTGGGGCGGCCTTCGCGCTCAGCGGCTCCATCGTGGTCGAACAGGTCTTCGACTGGGAGGGTCTCGGCATGTTCCTGCTGGAGGCGCTGCAGCGTCCCGTCGACCCGTACGCGGTCATGGGCTACCTGCTGATCACCGGGGTCATCGTGCTGATCGCGGTGTTGATTTCGGACCTGCTGTACGGAGTGCTCGACCCGAGGATTCGCTATGAGTGACCTGAAGACGGCCCTGACGCCGCCCGACCGGGAGGCGGAGGCGATCGCCACGCGCGAGCGCTCCCTGCCGCGCATCGTCGCCGCGCGGTTCTTCCGTCACCGGCTGGCGGTGACGAGCCTGATCGTCTTCGCCCTGATCGCGGCGTTCGCGTTTATCGGCCCGCTGCTGTGGAAATACGACCACCAGATCGACCTGATCAACATCCAGCCGAACGAGGAACCCAGCCTGGAGCACCCGCTTGGCACCACCTCGGCCGGACACGACGTGTTCGCGCAGCTGATGCGCGGCACGCAGCAGTCGCTGAAGGTGGCGTTCACCGTCGCGCTGCTTGCCACCGTCATCGGCGCGGTCAGCGGCGCGGTGGCCGGCTTCTACCGCGGCTGGATCGACTCGGTGATCATGCGCACCGTCGACGTCATCTTCGTGGTGCCCTTCCTGGCGATCACCGCGGCGCTTTCGGCCACCGTCAAAGGCGGCGTCACGTGGCTGCACATGGCCTTGATCCTCGGCCTGCTGGGGTGGCTGGCCACCGCGCGCGTGGTGCGCGCCGAGGTGCTTTCGCTGCGGGAGAAGGAGTTCATCGAGTCGGCGCGGGCGTCGGGCGCCGGCGACGGGCGCATCATCTTCCGGCACCTGCTGCCCAACACCGCCGGCGTGATCATCGTCGCGGCCACGCTGCAGATCGCCACGGCGATCCTGGCCGAAGCCGCGCTGTCCTACCTCGGCCTGGGCATCCAGTCCCCCGACACGTCGCTCGGCCTGATGATCGAGAAGGCCTCGAGCGCGGCGGCGACCCGTCCCTGGCTGTTCTACGCGCCCGGCACGATGATCGTGCTGATCTGCCTGGTCGTCAACTTCATCGGCGACGGCCTTCGCGACGCGCTCGACCCGAGACAGACGCTGGTGCGCAAATGACGACAGATCCCTCGAAGCCGGGCGCCGACGTCGATCACATCCTCGAGGTCAGCGACCTGACCGTCTCCTTCCCCACGGACGACGGCGTGGTGCGCGCCGTGCGCGGCGTCGACTACCGGCTGGCGCCCGGCGAGACGCTTGGCATCGTCGGCGAGTCCGGCTCGGGCAAGTCGGTGACGTCGCTTGCGATCATGGGGCTGCTTCCCAGGACCGCCGAGGTCTTCGGCTCGGTCAAGCTCCACGGCAAGGAGCTTTTGGGCCTCGGCGACGCCGAGATCTCGCGGATCCGCGGCGACAAGATCTCCATGATCTTTCAGGACCCGCTGACGTCGCTCAATCCCGTGTACACAGTGGGCTTTCAGCTGGTCGAGGCGATCGCGGTCCACAACGACGTCTCCAAGGCCGCCGCCCGCGAGCGCGCCGTTGAGCTGCTCGACGTAGTCGGCATCCCCGACCCGCGTCAGCGCGTCGACCAGTACCCGCACGAGCTGTCCGGGGGGATGCGGCAGCGCGCGGTGATCGCCATCGCCATGGCCAATCGGCCCGACGTGATCATCGCCGACGAGCCGACGACAGCCTTGGACGTCACGGTGCAGGCGCAGGTGCTCGAGGCGCTGGAGACCGCGCGGGCCGAGACCGGCGCGGCGATGGTCCTCATCACCCACGACCTGGGGGTGATCGCCGGACACAGCGACCGAGTCCTGGTGATGTACGCCGGCAAGCCGGTGGAGGAGGCGAGCGTCGACGACGTCTTCTACTCCCCCAGGATGCCGTACACGCTCGGCCTGCTCGGGTCGCTGCCCCGTATGGACGAAGGCCGCGATCGCCGGCTCACGCCGATCCTGGGCAGCCCGCCATCCATGGTGAACCTTCCGTCGGGCTGTCCGTTCGCTCCGCGCTGCCCCATGGCGGCCGACAAGTGCCGCGCCGAAGAGCCCCCGCTTGTCGCCGTCGCCGGTCCAGATCACCTGGCGGCCTGCCACTTCCACAGTCAACTGGTCGAAGCCGAGGCCGTCGACGTGTTCGCGCCGGTCTCCGCCGCCGAGAAGGACCCGTCATGACCGTCGACGCGACGACCGCCGCCGAGCCGATGCTGAGCGCCCGCGGTCTTGTGAAGCATTTCCCGGTGCACTCCAAGGGAATCCTGCGTCGCAAGATCGGCGAGGTGCACGCCGTATGCGACATCTCGCTTGACATCGCCGCCGACGAGACGCTGGCGCTCGTCGGCGAGTCCGGGTGCGGCAAATCCACCACGGCGCGGCTGCTGCTCGGGCTGATTCCGGCCACCTCCGGCGAGGTGCGCTTCGGCGGCCGCGACCTGACCGGGCTGTCGCGACGCCAGATGCGTCAGCTGCGCAGCGACATGCAGATCGTGTTCCAGGATCCGTTCGCGTCGCTGGATCCGCGCATGACCATCTTCGAGGTGATCGCCGAGCCGCTGCGGGTGCACGGCAGGTTCAAAAACGGCGGCCGGCAGCGGGTGCGCGACCTCATCACGCTGGTGGGGCTCAACCCGGAGCACCGCAATCGCTACCCGCACGAGTTCTCCGGCGGGCAGCGCCAGCGCATCGGGGTCGCGCGCGCCCTGGCGCTCAACCCGAAGCTGCTGATTCTCGACGAGCCGGTCTCCGCGCTTGACGTGTCCATTCAGGCCGGCGTGATCAATATGCTCGAGGACCTGCAGGACGAGCTGGGGCTGTCGTATCTGTTCGTCTCTCACGACCTGTCGGTGGTGCGCCACATCGCCGACCGGGTGGCCGTGATGTATCTGGGGCGCATCGCCGAGACCGGGACCGTCGCCGACATCTTCTCGGCCGCCGCGCACCCCTACACCCAGGCGCTGATCTCGGCGATTCCGCTGCCCGACCCGCGCAAGGAGCGCAGCCGGCAGCGCATTCTGCTGCCGGGGGACGTGCCGAACCCGTCGGCGCCGCCGTCGGGCTGCCGCTTTCGCACCCGCTGCCCGAAGTTCGCCTCGCAGCTTTCCGACGAGGAGAAGCGGGCTTGCGTCGAGGAGCAGCCGCTGCTGGATTCGCCGCGCTCCGGGCCGACGCGGGCGGCGTGCCACTACGCCGAGCCGCTGCGGCTGGTCTAGGGCGTGTTTGAGGGTCCTCTTCCGTCGCGAGCGGCCTCCAGGTGGCGACGGCTTGCGAAGCGCCGTCGTTTCGAGTTTTCTCGCAAGGCGGAGGTGCTTCTGCATCCCGGTGTTGGATGCCGCAGTGCCGACAACGCAGCGAGGCGCCGCCTGGTGGACGCGCAGCAGGAAACGGGACTCTCACACACGCCCTAAGACGTCGGCCGCGCGTCGGGGTCCCAGGGCAGCCGGGCGAGCACCTTTTCGGCCACGCCGCGCAGCGTGTCGATCTCGTCGTCGGTGAGCAGATCGACGAAGTAGCTCCGCACCGACGCCGCGTGCCCCGGCGCGGCGGCCTCGATGGCGTCGCGTCCCGCATTGGTCAGCCGGATCACCGTGCCGCGCGCGTCTGCCGGGCACTCCTCGCGCTCGACCAGGCCGCGGGATTCCATGCGGCGCAGCTGATGGGCCAGGCGGCTGCGGTCCCAGCCGACTGCGCGGCGCAGTTCGCGGGGGCGCAGGCCGAGGCCGGGGGTCTCCGACAGCGGCACCAACAGCGCGTAGTCGGCGTTGGACAGGCCCGACTCGGCGGTCAGGTCGCGGCCGAGCGCGGATTCGAGCCGCTGGTACATGTCGCGATACGTCCGCCACATGCACTGCTCGCGGTCGGTGAGCCATCGAGGTTCTGACATGTGACCGATCATACCCAGAACTTGTTGACATGTCAGCAAACGGTGAGTAACGTTGCTGACGTATCAGCAAACATTCGCGGTTCGCAACAGGAGGAAACCGTGACCGAAACCGCCGCAGCGCCGCAACTGACCGGCTCTTACACTCTCGACCCGGTGCACAGCCGTATCGGCTTCGTCGCCAGACACGCGATGGTGACCAAGGTCCACGGCAACTTCTCCGAGTTCGAAGGCACGGGCACGGTCGACGCCGCCGAGCCGTCCAAGTCGTCGGCCCGCCTGACGATCAAGACCGCCAGCGTCGACACCGGCAACTCGCAGCGCGACGACCACCTGCGCACCAACGACTTCCTCGACGCGCCGAACCACCCGCGGATCACGTTCGTCAGCACCGGCGTGGAGCGCACCGGCGACGTCACCTATCGCCTCGGCGGCGACTTGACGATCAAGGGCGTGACCAAGCCGATCGTCGTCGAGCTGGAGTACACCGGGCACGCCGTCGACCCGTACGGAAACGAGCGGATCGGGTTCGAGGGCAAGGCTTCCCTGAATCGTCGCGACTTCGGCGTCGACTTCAACGCCGTCCTCGACGCCGGCGGGGTGCTTGTGTCCGACAACATCAACCTCGAATTCGACGTCTCCGCGATCAAGGACCAGAACTAGAC
>JBOGDN010000432.1:0-4136 GCA_050742995.1 Stackebrandtia sp.
TCGTTGCCCTCGGGGTCGGCGAGCACGACGAAGCCGCGGTACGGAGGTTCCGTCTGACGGTGGTCGGAGATCAGCGTGGCGCCGACCCGCAGCAGGCGGTCCACCTCTTCCTCGCGCGTGGAATCGGGGCCGAGGTCCAGGTGCACGCGGTTTTTGACGGTCTTGGGCTCGGGGACGTTGACGAACAGGAGAGCCAGCGACCCGTCCGGGGCCTGGATCAGATTTTCGGAATGCTCCGGGAGGTTCGGGTCGTCGGGGTCCTCTTTCCAGCCCGTCACTTCGGTCCAGAACTTCGAAAGCGCGTAAGAATCGCGACTGTCGAAGGTGATGTGTCGAATTTTCGCGGTCAACGGACGCCTTTCAAGTGAGAAAAACAACTTGCCGGCAGCGTAGCCGCACGTCGTACTGTGGTCGAATGGATTTTTCCGCACCCGACGACGCTCAGCGGCGGCGCTGGGAATCTGATCTCGTCGAGCGGGGCAAGCCCGTCCCCGACCCCGAGGGGTTCGACGAACTGTTCGTCCACGCGCTGCACAGCGGCGGCGACTGGGTGGGGATGGCCGCATTCGGCAAGAGCCCCGACGTCGTCGTCGACGTGTGGATACGGCCGGAGCATCGCCGTCGCGGCCGCGGACACGAAGCCCTCGCGCTCGTCGAACGGCGGTTGCGCGGCGACGCCGTAGACGTCGTACGCGTCGGCATCGACCCGGACGACCAGGCGGCCGACCGCCTGTTCGCCGGATACCGCGCCTACAGCCGCAACATGGAACTTAGGCTCGGCGAATCCCCCCGACGTCCCGAAGGCGTCGCCGTCGCGCGCCTGACCGCCGACGAGTTCGACGAGTGGAAGGTCGAAAACCTCGCCGGATACGCCGCGGCCATCTCCCGCAACACCGGCGTCCCCCTTGAAGAGGCCGCCGCGCGCAGCGAGAAGCAGTTCAGGCAGCTGCTGCCCCAGGGCGTCGACACTCCCGACCACGAACTGTGGAACCTGCGCGCCGACGGCGCGTTCGCCGCACGGCTGTGGCTGTATTTCGACGGCGGCAAAGGCCACGCGTACATCTACGACGTCGAATCCGACGCCGCGCGACGCGGCAAGGGCTTCGGCCGCGCCGCCATGTACCTGGCCGAGGAGCGCGCCGCCGCGGCCGGGCTTTCTCGCGTGCGGCTGCATGTCTTCGCCGACAACGCCCCGGCCAACGGCCTTTACCGCTCGCTCGGCTACCGCGTCTACGGCGAAAACCGCGTCAAGAACCTCGCCTAGGGCCGGTGCGAGAATCCTCGTGCCAGGCTGAGGGCATGGACAATTTTCAGGTCCTCAGCTTCACCACCGACTACGGGCTGAGCGACGGTTTCGTCGCCGCCTGCCACGGCGTCGCGGCGACGCGGGCGCCGCGCCTGCGCGTCATCGACGTATCCCACGACGTGCCGCCCGGGGACGTCCGGCGCGGCGCGACGATCATGGCCCAGACCCTGCCGTATCTGCCGCGGGGCGTGCACGTCGGCGTCGTCGACCCCGGCGTGGGGACGTCGCGCCGGCCCGTCGCCGTCGAGGCGGTCGACGGCGTCCTGGTCGGACCCGACAACGGACTGCTGCTGTGGGCCGCTGCGGCGCTGGGCGGCGCGCGGCGGGCGGTCGCGTTGAGCAACGCCGACCTGCACCGGCACCCCACCTCGCACACGTTTCACGGTCGCGACGTGTTCACGCCGGCGGCCGCGGCGCTGGCTTCGGGGACGCCGTTTTCCGACGCCGGGGATCCGGTGGCGGTCGCCGATCTGACTCGGCTGCCCGAACCGGCGGTCGAAGCCGACGAGGACGGCGTGCGCGCCGAAGTGCTCGGCGTCGACCGCTTCGGCAACGTGCAGCTGGCCGCCGACGGCGCGGCGCTCGACCCGCTCGGCGAAGACCTTGAGGTGGCCGGGCGCGCGGCCGTGCGCGGCGACATGTTCGCCGCGGCGGCGCCGGGCGAGCTGGTCGTGCTCGTCGACTCGGCGGGAAAGGTCGCGGTGGCCGTCAACAACGGCTCCGCGGCGGAGACGCTCGGCTTGCGCGCCGGCGACCGCGTCGCGATCAGCCGACGCTGAAGGCCGCCCGGCTCTAGGGCGTGTGTGAGAGTCCTCTTCCGTGGCGAGCGGCCTCCAGGTGGATGCAACGGCCGTAAGCCGCTGCACGGCCGCAAGCCCCGCGTGATCGAGCAGACAAGAGCAACGCGGAGGTGCTCTTGCATCCCGGCGTCGAATGCGGAAGCACCGACAACGCCGCGAGTAAAAACTCCAACGACGACGCTTCGCAAGGACCCTCGCGCCCGGTGAACGCGCAGCAGGAAACGGGACTCTCACACACGCCCTAAGCGCGGAGGAGGCGGCGGGCGATGCATGTCGTGCATCTCCCCCACCGCTTCGGCGTGTCCGCGCAGTTTCTGGGTGGCGTCGATCAGCCGCTCCAGCGTGACGTCCTGGCCGACGACGACGCCGTCGAGGGCCGCCTGCTCGGCGACGCACTGCGCGGCGGCGGCGACCGCCTCCTCGTAGGCCGCGACTCCGGCGTTCAGGCGCGCGGTCATGGCGTCCTTCTTTGCCGTCAACGCGGCGCGGTGCTGCGGCGCGGTCAGCGACACCGACTTCTCCACGCCGCGGATCTGCTCGGCCAGCTCCCGCAGCGACTGCTCCGAGTGCCGCAGCTCGGCGAGGTTGTCCTTGGCCGGGTCGCCCAGCCGGGGCGCGAGGTCGACGAGGATCCGTCCGGCCTGTTCCAGCCGGAAATGCGCGCCGGCCGCGGCCGAGTGGCGATACGACGCGGCCACCCGCTTGCCCCGGACCTTCTCCGCCAGCGCGCCGGCGATGGTCTGCGCCTCGGCGGCCAGCGCGGCGGTGCCGTGCAGGGCGAGCTGTTCGCTTTCGGCCGGAAGCGCCTTGGACATGCGGCGGTAGTCCATCCAGCGCATGACGGAGAACATCGCGCTGGCGCCGAACAGGCCTGTCCAGACCGCGTCGAACGCTCCGAGGCCGCTGTACGGCACCGCCGTGGCGGCGACGCCGCCGAACAGGCCGGCCACGACAGTCCAGCGGCGGGCGCTGCGCAGGCGGCGGCGCAGCCTTTTCAACTGCTGCGGCGCCGCTACGGCGGGAAATCTTGAGTTCATGGCGCGTCCGAAGCCGGCGGTCAGCCGGTCGCGGCGTCCTTGTCTTTGCCGAGGCTGGCCCGGATCTCGTCAAGCCGCGAGACGCTGGCGGAGTCGCTCTCGGACTCGTCGGCGGCTTCGCCGCTGGCGACCGCGGGCTTTTCCTCGCCGCCGAGCTTCTCCCCGGCGAGGCTGGCGCGGATCTGCTCTAGACGGGAGGAGCCGGCCATTTCGATGCTGGACTTTTGCACCTCGAGCATGCGGCCTTCCACGGAATTGCCGGCCAGATCGGCGCGGCCCATCGCCGTGGCGTAGCGCTTCTCGATCTTGTCGCGCACTTCCTCCATGTTCGGCACGTTGCCCGGAGCGGTGACCGCGGACATCGACTCAAGCGATGACGCGATGGACTCCTGCATCTTGGCCTGCTCGAGCTGGCTGAGCAGTTTGCTGCGCTCGGCGAGCTTCTCCTGCAGCATCATCTGGTTCTGCTCGACGGCCTGACGCGCCTGTTCGGCGGCGTTGATGGCCTGGTCGTGCATGGTCTTCATGTCTTCCATGGACTGCTCGGCGGAGACAAGCTGCGCGGCGAACGCCTGCGCGGAGTTTTCGTACTCCACGGCCTTCTTCTCGTCGCCCTCGGAGCGCGCCTTGTCCGCCAAAACCAACGCCTGCCGCGCCGACGACTGCAGCTTCTCCACCTCGGTCATGGTGCGGCTCAGCTTCATCTCCAGCTGCCGCTGGTTGCCGATGACCGCCGCAGCCTGACTCGTCAGCGCCTGGTGCTGCTTTTGCGCCTCTTCGACGGCTTGCTGAATCTGAATCTTGGGATCGGCGTGCTCGTCGATCTTGGCGCCGAAAAGGGCCATGAGGTATTTCCAACCCTTGACAAAGGGATTGGCCATGCTGCGGTCCCTCCAACAACTTCAGTCGTCAATTAGTTAAGTCTATGGTGGCAGGCCCGCCGGCACCAGGCGCCATCAGGCGCTACGCGCCTTTCAGGCCGCCACGCTCGCC
>JBOGDN010000433.1:0-1786 GCA_050742995.1 Stackebrandtia sp.
CCCTTCATGTCCTCGTCGGCGTCTCCGACGTCGCCGACGACCCAGACGTCCCCTTCCGGACTCGCCGCAGTGCCGTACAGCGAGCTGGTGCCGTCTTGGACCGGAGGGGTCTCGGACGTCACGGTAGAGCCGTCGTAGCGCAGCAGAATCGAAGCGCCCCTTGAGCCGTATCCGGTTATGAAGACTCCGCCGGCGCCGTCGGGTCCGATCCCGTAAACCCATCCGGTCGTCTCGGGCGTCTCCACCGACGTCCACTTTTTGCCGTCCCACGTGAACAGGATCGGCTGGCCGTCCAGGAAGTCGCCGAACTTGTCCTTGGCGAAGCCGGCGGCGTAGATCTGGGCGGCTTCCATTCCCACGGCCGGCGCGATGACCGAGGTCAGGTGCGCGTCGGGCTTGCCGATGTCGGGGCCTTCGACGACGGACCACGCCTCGCCGTCCCAGCGCAGGATGTACGCCGCGCCGCTGTCGCTGCCGGCGGCGCGTCCTACCGCCCACGCCTCAGTGGCGGAGCGGATCTCGACGCTTTCGAGGCAGGTGTCGGTGACGCCGTCGGGAACCGGCAGCTCGGTGAGCTTCCATTCGGAGCCGTCGGCGTCCCAGTGCTGGGCGAAGGCGGTCTGCTTGGAATGGTCCTCGTTGGACGCGCATCCCACCGCCCAGGCTTCGCCGCCGGATTGGGCGTAGTCGACGCCGTTGAGCGCGGGTTTCTGCCCGGCGGGCACGTCCGGCGGGGGGCTGGGCACTTCGGTCCATTTAGAGCCGTCCCAGCGCGCGGTCATGCCCCCGGCGTCGTTGACGCCGACGGCCCAAACGTCGTCTGAGTTCGCCGCGGAGACGTCGGTGAGGGCCAGCCCCTCGGGAGTCGGGGTCTGCTCCCAGGCTTTGCCGTCCCAGTGGAGGGCGACAGTGCCGTTCCACATCTGGTCGACCGTGTATCCCACGGCCCACACGTCGTCGTCGGCCAGAACTTCGGTCGACCGCAGCGAGTAGTTGGAGTCCATGGCCGGGGTGTCGGTCACGGTCCAGTCCACGGCTTCGGACGCGAACGCGTTGGTCGCGGCAAGTCCCGCGAGCCCGGCGACGACCGCCGCCGTGGACAGCAGCGCGACGCGCCGGGGCACGCGCTTGGGCAGGTTTGGAGACATAAGGCACCGTCTCTTTCCGTTTCGTTTCAAGTGGGTGTTCAAAACGGAACCTAAGACACATAAGTACATGTATCAATATCAATAGGAAAGCGGTTTCCTGGAATATGGCCGTCTTATGGTTCCGGCGACGCCGGGAGGTTCGCCGTGGCGGGTTGCCGTAGCCTCCCACTCGGACCGGTCGAAACCTCCGACGAGCCCGAGACAGGGAGACGCGCCGTGGGCAGTCCGAACAGCGAGAAGTGGCGGCGGCGGGACGCGGCCGCGGTGTGGCATCCGTTCACTCAGCACAGCCTCTGGCTGGACGACGAGCCGATCGTCGTCGACCGCGCCGAAGGCCCGTGGCTGTACGACGTCGACGGCGAGCGATACCTCGACGGCGTGTCGTCCCTGTGGGTCACCACCTTCGGGCACCGCACCCCCGAGATCGACGCCGCCGTCAAGGCGCAGCTCGACAAGCTGGACCACTCCACCTTCCTGGGCGCCACCCACGCGCCCGGCGTCGAGCTGGCCGAGGAGCTGCTGCGCGTCGCGCCGCAGGGCGACCGCCGGCTGTCCAAGGTGTTCTACGCCGGAGACGGCTCGTCGGCCGCCGAGGTCGCGATCAAGATGGCCTACCAGCACTCCGTGCAGTCCGGCGG
>JBOGDN010000434.1:0-15009 GCA_050742995.1 Stackebrandtia sp.
GGCTCTGGCAGCGGCGGCGGCTTCATGGGTCGCGGCGGCGGCGGCATGATGGGCGGCGGCATGATGGGCGGCGCCGGCCGCGGTATGGGCGACGGCGGCGGAGGAGCCGCCTCGGCCAACTCGTGGCTGCACGAAGACCGTGACCCGTTCACGGCCGACGACGCCGCACCCCCGATCGTGGGAGGAATGCCGCGTGTCGTCCCCGACTCGGAGGACGCCAACGCCACGGCTGACGCGGCGTAGCTTCATTCGTTCACTTGCTCGCGGGCCGGCTCTCTCACAGAGACCGGCCCGCGAGCCGTGGCGTCTCCCTCGCCCTGCTTGCGCGCAGGCCGAAGCCCAATCGCCGTGCGGCGAGCAGGATTGTCGAGGAGCAAGCTGGCACGCCCAGCCGTTTTTCTTTCGCCTGTCTACAGGCCCCGCCCCAGATCCGGGGGCTGACCACCCTGAAAGATCGTGGCCTCATCCCACATCATGCGCCGAGGGCCGTCAAACGAATTTCATCGAATCTTCATGTCGGCGCGGCCGCGCCGACCGGCCCTCAGATCGTCCTGATCCACCAGTAGGCGCCCCACACCCACAGCGTCATCGGGACCACGGCGACCCCCAGCAGCATCTGGAAGATGTCGCCGACTCGCCCCCACACCGGGGAGATTTTCCGGCCGCTCACCGCGAGCGCGTGGAGCAAGAGCAGCACCGTCAACGCGGTCAGGCCGCCCGCCACGATCAACATCTGCATGTCCGGCCCCAGCGAGGTGGCGCCGGTGTACGCCAGCGCGGCGGGGCCGAGGAAGCCGCCGATGAGCAGCGGCAGGCGCTGCCCCACGCTGCGGAAGTACCGGGACTTCAGCATCAGCCACACCGAGAAGAGGCCGGCCATGATCAGCGACGGGAGCACCTGGCCTTCCACGGTCATGCCGAGCACGATGACGCAGCCTCCGACTATGGCCGAACAGGCCGCCAGCAGGCCGGTGAGGTACTCGTCGGCGCGGTCGCTGCGCGCCAGCGCCAGGTCGCTGGTGGCGTCGTCGGGGACCGGCTGTTCCTGCCGCAGCTCTTCGGGGCTGGAGGGCACGTCGGGGATCGGAAGCTGGGCCAGCCGGTAGGAGATCATCGGCAGCGCCGGGATCACCACCAGGAAGAGCGCCGCCAGGCTTGCGGCCGCCGCAGGCGGGGCTATCGGCAGCCAGGTGCACAACCCGGTGCCGATGACCATCCCCACGCCGGCGAGGACGACCGAGTGGAACAGCGGCATGGCCCGTTCCACGGCAAGGGACGCCAGCAGGGCGTACGCGGCCATGACGCTGCCGCCGGCCAGGTACTGCGGCGCCCCGAGATCGGTGATGCCGCGCTCCTGAGCCAGCAGGATGATGCCGCCGGACAGCCCGCAGGCCACTCCCAGAACGCCGAGCATCGTGGCCGGCCTGGTGCGTTCGAAGGCGCGTTCCAGCGCCCAGGCCCCCGTGAGGGCGATGACGCCGGCGACGAGGACGAGCGTCCCGGCCAGCACGCTGCCCACGACGGCGGCGACGAGAACCGCGCCGCCGAGCGCGATCCCGGCGGCGCCCATGCCGAATTTGCGACTGGCCGCGGAGTTCCAGACGCCCGAGCGCCGGATGCCGGCGACGGACACCGCGTCCACCACGTCGTCGAAGATGATTCCGGGCGCCGAATCCTCGACCGGGCGGAAGAACAGCTCCTCGCCGTCGATAATCCCCAGCTGGGAACACGAGAGGTCGGGGTCGAGCGGCGGCTCGCCGAGCCGCGCCAGCGCCCAGCCGCCCGCTGCCACGCCGTCGTCGACGAAATACTCTCCGTCTGGTCCGGACGCGGCGTGCACCAGCAGTTCGGACTGCAATTCCACCAGCGGGACGTGAGCCGGCAAGGCGACGTCCATGCGGGTGTGGGGGGCGACGATGGTGACCCGGCAGAGTGCGGTGTCGGTCATTGCCATCGGAATGCTCCAATGCTGCGCGATGGGGGCGGAGGTGGTGCCGTCCGCTGCGGCGCGCAATCTCGCCGCAGTGGCCGCCGAGACTACCGGTCCGGCGTGAAGGTGTTTACCATGACACGGCGATCGATGGGAGTGCATTCATGGGTACGGTGACTTTCCGGCGGCAGCGACGCGTCCCCGGACCCGAGCTTCCAGCTGGGCAGCTGAAGCTCAAAGCTCCGCCTGAGCTGCCGCAACCCGCGCAGAAGAACCTGACGCAGGTTCTGATGATGCTGCCCATGGTGCTCATGATGGGCGCCATGGTGCTGATGATGATGGGCCGCTTCGGCCGATTCGGCTCCACGTCGGGCGGCGGCGGGATCATGAGCAGTCCGTTCATCGTCATCGCCGGCCTGTTCGGTCTGGCGATGCTGTCCATGGTCGGCGTGGCGCTCATGGGCGGTCGCAACGAGAACAAGCAGCAGCTGCTCAGCGACCGTCGCGACTACATGCGCTACCTGAGCCAGAGCCGCCGCAAGATCCGGCGTGCCGCCGACCAGCAGCGCGACGCCATGCTGTGGCGACACCCGCGCCACAGCTCGCTGTGGAACATCGCGCAGTCGCGGCGGATGTGGGAGCGACGCCCCGTCGACGAGGACTTCGGCGAGGTCCGCATCGCCGTGGGCAAGCAGCAGCTGGCCGTCGCGCTGACCACCGAAGAGACCAAGGCGCTCGAGGACTTGGAGCCGATGAGCGCGATCGCGCTGCGCAAGTTCGTCAAGGGCCAGTCCACGGTGCGGGACATCCCCATGGCGCTGCAGCTGCGCGCCTTCCGGCGCGTCAGCGTGCGCGGCGAGAACGACGCCGCGCACTCGCTGGTGCGCGCGATCCTCGCCGAGCTGGCCACCTTCCACAGTCCCGAGGACGTCATCCTGGCCGCCGTGGTCGACCCGGCGCGACGCAAGGACTGGGACTGGCTGAAGTGGCTGCCCCACAACATGCACACCGAACGGGACGACGCCGCCGGACGGCGTCGCCTGGTCGTGGGCACGTACACCGAGCTGGAAACCATGCTGGAGCCGGTCCTCGAAGACCGCAGCCGCGTCATCTCCGACGCCTCTCCGGTGCACGAGGGTCCGCACGTGGTCGTCGTCAACGACGGCGTCGAGGTCTCCGGCACGCCCCGCCTCGCCGGCGAGGGACTGTCGGGTACCACGGTGATCGACTTCAACCCGGACCTGCCCAAACGGATGCAGCCGTGGTTCCTGGCGCTGGACGTCGCCGAAGAGTCGGTGACCATGCGGTACCTGAACACCCAGACCCCGATGGGCCTCCCCGACAAGTTCAGCCTCACCGCCGCCTCCGCGCTGGCCCGGCAGCTGGCCCGGTACCGGCTGGCCGCGCCGTCGGCCGAGGTCGAGCCGCTTTCGGTGTCCATGGAGCTGACCGATCTGCTCGGCATCGGCGACGCCGGCTCCTTCAACCCGCGCCGGGTCTGGAATCCCAACAAGCCCAACGCCCAGCGGCTGCACGTTCCGGTCGGTCTCGACCCCGACGGCAACAAGATCCTGGTCGACTTCAAGGAAGCCGCGCAGGGAGGCATGGGTCCGCACGGGCTGATCATCGGCGCGACCGGCTCCGGCAAGTCCGAGATGCTGCGCACGATCGTCCTGGCGCTGGCGTGCACGCACTCCTCCGAGGAGCTCAACTTCGTCCTCGTCGACTTCAAAGGCGGCGCGACTTTCTCCACGCTTGACCGGCTGCCCCACACCAGCGCGGTAATCACCAACCTCGCCGACGAGCTGCCCCTGGTCGACCGCATGGCCGACGCCATCAACGGCGAGCTGGTGCGCCGCCAGGAGCTGCTGCGGGCGGCGGGCAACTACGTCTCCCAGCGCGACTACGAGCGCGAACGCCGCGCGGGCGCGGCGCTGGCGCCCCTGCCGAGCCTGATGATCATCTGCGACGAGTTTTCCGAGCTGCTCAGCGCGCAGCCGGAGTTCATCAACCTCTTCGTGATGATCGGACGGCTCGGACGCTCGCTCGGCGTCCACCTGCTGCTGGCATCGCAGCGGCTGGAGGAGGGCAGGCTGAAGGGCCTCGACAGCCATCTGTCGTACCGGATCGGTCTGCGGACCTTCTCGTCGACGGAAAGCCGCATCGTCCTGGGCGTCACCGACGCCTACGAGCTGCCGCAGGCCCCCGGCCACGGATATCTCAAGATCGACCAGGACACCATGCTGCGCTTCCGCAGCGCGTACGTGTCGGGGACCTACCGCAACCCGCGCGGCAGCCGCGCGGGAGACGGGGAACGTCCCACGATCGAGCTGAACCGGCAGGTCGTCCCGTACACCATCGACTATCACGCGCCGCCGCGCGCGGCGATTTCCAACCGGCCCGAGCCCCAGCCGGTCAAGGTCAAGACCGTCGACCCGGACGAGGTCAGCGACGCCGATCTCGTCAAGGACACCCTGATGGCGGTGATCACCGAACGGATCGCCGGACAGGGACCGCCGGCCCACCAGGTCTGGCTGCCGCCGCTGGACGACCCGCCGCCGCTGGACAAGCTGTTCTCGCGGCTTGAGGTCAGCGACGAGCGCGGCCTGCACGCCCCCGACTGGCCGGCCGGCAGGCTCACCGTCCCCATCGGGTACCTCGACAAGCCGTTCGAGCAGCGCCGCGACCTGCTCACCGTCGACTTCTCCGGCGCCGGCGGCAACCTGGCCGTGGTCGGCGGCACCCAGTCCGGCAAGAGCACCGTGCTGCGATCGGTCGTCGGCTCGCTCGCGTTGACGCACACCCCCGACCAGGTGCAGTTCTACGGCATCGACCTGGGCGGCGGCGCGCTGCGCGCTCTCGCCGACCTGCCGCACGTGGGCGGCATGGGGCACCGGCAGCGCCCCGACGCCGTGCGCCGGATCCTCGCCCAGGCGCTGCAGACCATCGACGAGCGCGAGCGGCGCTTCGGCGACCTGGGCATCGACAACGTCGTCGACTACCGCCGCATGCGCGCCTCCGGCGAAGTCGACGACCCGCTCGGCGACGTCTTCATGATCGTCGACGGCTGGGCGGCGTTCAAGGACGACTTCTACGAGCAGATGGACCAGGTCTTCTCCATCGCGCAGCGGGGACTGGCCTACGGCGTCCACACTTTCATCAGCGCCAACCGCTGGACCGACATGCGTCCGCCGCTGCGGGACCTCATGGTCAGCCGCGTGGAGCTGCGACTGGGCGACGCCATCGACTCCGAGATCGACCGCAAGATCGCCAAGAACGTGCCGGAGCGCTCTCCGGGCCGCGGCCTCGTCGAGGGCGGATACCAGATCTTGTCGGCGATTCCCCGCATCGACGGGAAATCGAAGGTCGACGACATGGTCGCCGGCGTCTCCAACTTCGTGAAGCGGTCCCGCCAGGCGTGGAAGCAGTCGGAAGCCTCGCCGCTGCGGATGCTGCCGCGTCAGGTGAAGCTTGATGAGATCCCGGCGTGGGAAGACGGCAAGCCGGTGGCGATCGGGATCAACGAGTCCAAGCTCGAGCCGGTGCTGCTCGACTTCGAGAACACGCCGCACCTGATGATCTTCGGCGACGGCGAGTGCGGCAAGACCAGCCTGCTGCGCCTCATCGCGCGGCAGCTGCGCCAGTCGCAGGCGGAGAAGCCGCCGAAGTTCGTGGTCGTGGACTACCGCCGCACGCTGCTCGGCGAGATCGACGAGGACGTGCTCGTCAGCTACTCGGCAAGCGCGACTGAGGCCGCCAGGGAGCTCACCGAGTGCACCGGAGCCCTGCAGCAGCGGCTGCCGGGCCCGGACGTCACGCCCGAGCAGCTGCGCAGGCGGGACTGGTGGACCGGCTCGGACGTGTACTTCCTCATCGACGACTACGACCTAGTGATGACCCAGAAGCCGAACGCGATGCGCGCGGTGTTGCCGCTGCTGCCGCAGGCGCGCGACATCGGCGTGCACGTGATCATCACCCGCCGCATGGGCGGCGCCAGCCGGGCGATGATGGACCCCGTGCTGCAGGCGCTGCGCGATTTGCAGGCGCCGGGCCTGTTGATGTCCGGCTCGCCAAGCGAAGGCGCGGTGCTCGGCGGACGCGTCAAGCCCGCGATCCAGCCTCCGGGACGCGGCATCCTCATGACTCGAGAAGGGCGTGACCTGGTACAAACCGCCTGGTCACCTTCCAAATTCGCTGAGTGACAGCCGATCTAGAAAACGTCCATAATTTGATATGTGTCCCCGTTTCGTTCCATCTCCGGGGGTTCCACGTTCGACTCGTTTGGGCTAGGTTGTACGCACGTGCACGAACCCCCCGTACAGGAAAGGATGTGACACGGTGAATCTTCTCGCTGACACCGCCAGCATTCAATCGACTTCTGGCAGCATCGATGAAGCCGCTTCGCAGGCTATGACTCTGGCGAACCAGGTCCTCAGCACCGCTGAGAGCACCACCTGGGTCGGCCGGGCGGACGCCGCCTTCGTCGACGCCGTGGAGTCGTTCCGTGAGCAAAAGGACCGGCTGGGCCAGCTTCTGTCCCAGATCGGCGGCGACGTGAACACCGCCGCCGTTGACCACGACGCTAATGAGTCCGATCAGGTGGCCGGTATGCAGGCCAAAGCCGGAATGATGGCCTAGGGCCTTAAAGGAGTCAAGAAGATGAACCTGATCCAAGCCAACTTCGGCAGCATGGAGGCCACCCAGGGCGACCTGGGACAGAAGGTCGAGCAGCTGATGCAGGTGATCGAGGACCTGATGGCCAAGGTCAACTCCACTGAGTGGGAGGCTGCTGACCGCGGCGCCTACCAGGACCTGCAGGAGATGTGGAACGGCGACGACGGAACGCTCCAGGAGGTCCTCAGTGAGATCTCCGGCCAGGTCGGCGTCGCCCAGCAGGGCTACCAGCAGACCATCTCCCAGAACGCCGCTCGGTTCTAAGACGTCACACCAGTCCGCGCGCTGCGCCGTGACGGACTAGTGCGTCGAACGTTCGACTGCGGCCTTGAGCTCTAGCCCCAGAGCTCAGGGCCGCATTTTCGTGCCCCGCTCGCACCCGCCTGTGCGCGCTTTCCACGTAACTACAGGCCCCGCCCCAGATCCGAGGGCAAACCACCCACGCAACACCAACATGGTCGCTGCGGCCGGTGCCGCCCGTCAAATAGTTATCGGTCCATACGCCGCGCCTCACGCGCGCTGCGCGGCCTTCCGCTCCTGGCGCTTGCGCCACACGATGGGCACGACCAGTCGCCCGAATCCGACCATGATCGCGATCGCGACGGACGACCCCAACAGGATCGCGGCGGCCGTGCGCGGCGACGCCTGCTTGTCGGCCCCGAATTCCATTCTCGGCCCCGGCATGTCCTGGGAGAGTTCGGCTTTGCCCATATCGGCGGTGACCGCGCGGTACGGGTCGACGACGCCGTATCCGACCTGCTCGTCCCAAATGTTGGCGGGGCTCTGCGCGGTGGCGCGGAGGCGGTCCGCCGCCTGCTTCGGCCCGAGGTCGGGGAAGCGGGCGCGCACCAGAGCCGCCGCCCCCGAGACAAAGGCCGACGAAAAGCTTGTGCCCGTCGCCTTTTCGCCGCCGGTGTATCCGTCGCCTTCCGGCCCCGGCCCGGCGATTTCCTCGCCGGGCGCCGCCAGATCGACGTAGTCTCCGCTGTTGGACGTTTCGGTTTTCGCGCCTTCCATCCCCACCGAGGACACCGCGAGCACGGCGTCGTTGTCGTAGGCGGCGGGGTATTGCGGCGCGTTGGTGCCGTCCTCGCCGCCCTGGTTCCCGGCCGCCGCCACCAACACCGCCCCTTCCTTCGCGGCGTAGTCGACGGCGCTCTCCAGCGCGTTGGAATGGGCGATCTGCACCGAAAGATTGATGACGTCCGCGCCTGAGTCCACGGCCTCCCGGATCGCGTCGGCCAAGATGTTGGGAAGCTCCCGGTCGCCGCTGGCGTTCAGATCTGGCAGGATCCGGATCGACAGCAGGTCGGCGTCGGGCGCCATGCCGGCGAAGGGGGACTTGGAGTCTTCCTTGCCGGCGATGATCCCGGCGATGGACGTGCCGTGCCCCACCAAGTCGCAGTCGGCGCCGAGCTTCGACTCGCCCTCTTCGGGCACGACGTAGTCCTCGCCGTATTCGACCTTCCCGTCCAACACCGGGTGAGCGTCCGAAACCCCAGAGTCGATGACGGCGACCTTGACGCCCTCGCCGCGAGTCAGCGGCCACACACGCTCCGCGTCCATGCGCTGCTGTCCCCAGGGAGTGTGATCGAGTTCACCCTCCTTGCTGACGGGAGAGCACTCCGCAGCGTAAGCGGCTGACGGCTGCACCGTGACGAGAAGGCCGCCGAGGAGGATCGCGGCTAGGATCGAACACAACCGGGACATGGGCCAAAGACTAGCGACTCCGCAGGCGGTCCGCTCGACGGCTTCTCCGCGTATGCGGCGCGCGACGTCGCAATGGGATAAATGGGATTGTTTCGGCGGAGGCATTAAGGTAATCGCATGTCCGAGAACCACCGCCGGCGCGAGACCGCCGCCGACGAGACGGTCTCGCCGTTTCCCTCGCTGATCGAGTCTCGAAAGGCGCGCACGCCGCCGCCCCCGCCGCACGTCGAAGGCGAGCAGGACGAACCGGACAAACAGGCTGAGAACTTTCCGGGAACAGACCTCGTCGCAAGGCCGGTCTACGAACCGGCCGCGGAGAAGACGTCGCTGGTGCAGCGCTTCCTGCCGCGTCGGAAGAAGCGGGCCGAAGCGGCCCAGGCGGCAGCGGCGGCCGATCCCCTCGCCTTCCCGGAGGAGCCGCAGCGTCTGGTCCCTGTAAAGCGCCGGATCCGAGTTGTCGCCCGCCCGGCCGAAAGCGACGAGTCGCAGCCCGCGACGCCGCCGAATCAAGCCGAGCAGCTCGCGATCGAGCAGCGCCAAACCGTCCAGCCTCGGACCGTGGAGCTCGGCGCCGGGTACTTCCAGATCGAGGACGCCGAGACCGTCGAGCTCGGTACCGACGTCACGCAACCGCTCCCGGTGGTTCAGGAGCGGCCGGCGCCGCCCGCCCCGGAGCAAATCGCGGAGTCCGCGGCCCCGGCTGTTCCTAAGCCGGTCGGCGAAACGGAAACGCCGGCCGCGACGCACGAGAGCCAGACGAGTGTGGCCGCCGAGACGATTGTCGAGCCCGCGGCGCAGGCGGAGCCCGAACCGGCGACGGTCGTCGACACGCCCTCGGACGCTGAACCCTCGGCAGGCGCCGAGCCGCCGGCCGCCGAAACCGACGCGGCGACTGTGGCGTCCCCGCACCGCCGGGACGAGCGCGAAGCGCTGGAGGCGGTCGCCGCCGCCAACAAGGTCGACCGCTGGGCAGTCGACGCCGCCTCCCTCGAGCGAGTCGGGCGATTCCTGCGGGAGCGCATGTGGCGGTCCTCCAAGCCCGCCAAGTCTGAACCGACTCCGAGCGCGGCCGCAGCGGCGCAGGCTCAACCCCAAGCCGAGGGCGCGGAACCCGCGACCCCAGAACCGGCAGCCGAGGGGCAGTTTGTCCCCGAAAGTGCCGTTGCGCCGGACGCCGAGTCTCCGGCCGATCCCGCGTCTGCACCGGCGGACAAGACATCGTCCGCCGAGCCCGCAGCCGAAGCCGCTGACACGCCCTTTCAGGGCGACGGCGATCCTGACGCGGCCCAGGAACCGGCTGCCGAGGAGCAGGCTCCCCTCGCGGCCGCTGAGCCGGACGCCGAGTCTCCGGCCGATCCCGCGTCCAGCGACGGCGAGTCCGATGTCGCGCCGGATCCGGCAATCCAGGGGCAGCCCGCCCCCGAATCTGCCGCCGAGCCGGACGCCGCCTCCCCGGAGGAGCCGACGGCTAAGGGGCAGACCTCCTCCACGGCTGCCGCCGAACCCGCGTCGGTCGCTGCCGGTAAAAACCCGTACGCCGACGCCGGTCCCTGGCCCCGAGCCGCCGATGCGCCCTCTCAGGGCGAGAACGCCGCCAAGACGACTGTTCCGGCCGAGCAGCTTCCCCCCGCCGCGCCAGGCGCCTGGCCTCCGGTCAACGCCGCTCACACCGACGCGCCGCCGCCGGCCGCGCCGTCCGGTCCGACGCTGGCGGGCGAGCCGTCCCCGCTTTTCGACCTCCTCACGCCTCCGGCCCACTCGGCTCCTGAACCTGAGCAGCCTCCGGCCGCCGAGGAAGAGTCCTTCCTCTCCGCGGTCTTCGAGTCGCAGGCCGAAGCAGCCGCCCCCGCACCTCAGCAGCCTCCGGCCCCTCCGGGCGACCCGTCGCCGGCGGCCGAGTCGGAGTCGGTCCTGGCCGACGAACAGACCTTCCTCGATTCCGTCTTCGACAACGGCGACGCGGCCAAACGCCGCACCAAGTCGTCGGAGTCCGAGGACGAGATGCGGCCCGTGCACGAGTCCGCGCCGGAAGCCGGCGCCGAACCGCAGCCGCCGCCAGCGCCTGCGCAGCCTTCGTCCCCGCCGCCCCCGTGGCCGATACCGGGGGACAGGTCGACCACGTCCGCCGCGCTCGAAGCCGCATTGCCGACGCCGCCGCGAATCATCGACGCCGTCGTGATCCATGAGTCGCAGGCGCAGAAGTCGTTCCGCGGCCCCAGCACTCCGTCGGCGGTGGCGACCCAGCAGCGTTCTGAACCCGTGCACCTGCGACCGGTCGAGACGCCGACAAGCGATCTGGTGCCTGCCGAGCGCAAGCAGCCGACGGGTCGCGCTCCCTGGGAGCAAAACGAGCCGTCACGTGCCTTTGTGCCGACTCCCGCCGCCGACATCGCTTACGCGTCGCGACGGTTCGCCAGGGCGGCTACGTCGACCCCGAGGCGTCGAGTCTGGCTCGTCGCGGCGGTGGCGGCCGCGTTCGCCGCGATCCTGGTTCTAGTTGTCGTGCTGTGGGGAACGAGTGGAGCCAACTCCGGACATATGACCCCGCGCTACGACCCGATTGCCGACTCCTACACCGGCGCTCCCGCCGACCTGGAAGCCGATCCGCTGCCGGAGGCGGCGGACGTGGAAGGCATCGACAGCGGCGTCTTCCTCCTCAAATCCTCCGACGGCGAAAGCTGCGCCGGACCGCACCCGGTCGAAGGCGACGCGGGCAGCCGGCTGGAGTGGGCCGCCGTCGACTGCGGCGACGCCGCCGCCGCGATCAGCGTGACCGAGGTCGGCAGCGGGCGAGCCATCTTCCGGTTTGACTCCGAGGTGGCCGCCGAACCCTACGGCGAGTGTCTCGCCCCGACCGAGCTCCGCAAGCACGTCGGATTCCGCGACGCGCCGTGCGAAGGCGAAATCCGGGGGCATTTCTATCTCGACGGGGTCTCCGACGGGGTGTTCCGGGTGCGCTCGGCCGCGAGCGAGTACTGCATGTCGTTCGGCGGCGAGCGGATCGTGCAGGCGACATGCCGCGCCGACACTCCGGCTCAGGAATTCACGTTCGAGCCGGTCGAAGACTCCAGCGCCCCACGTCGCTGACCTGGCCTCACACGCGGATCGAAGTGACAGGCAGGCCAAGCGCGCTTCCCGCGTACCTACAAGCGCATACACGCACCTACAGGCCCCACCCCAACAACCGGGGGCAAACCGCCCTTCAATTAATCATGGTCCCCGCGCTCGCCGGGCGCCGTCAAATAGTTTTCGGTCTATCCCGCATCGCCCGCGACGGCCCACTCCAGCGCCGCGAACACCGTGAGGTGGGCGAACACGTAGCCGGCGTCGAGCAGGGCCGCGGGGCGGATCTTCGCGCCGCGCAGCAATTCGACGGCCGCCTCGCCGGCGAGCAGCTTCAGCGCAAAGCCGGGCACGCGCCACGGCGCTGGACGGTGCACGGCTCGCCCCAGGGCGCGGGTGAAGTCGGCGTTGGTCGCCGGGGTGGGGCCGGTGAGGTTGACCGGGCCGGACAGGTCGCCGTCGAGAATGAACTCCACTCCGCCCAGCCAATCCTCAAGCGACACCCACGGGAAGTACTGGTCGCCGCTGCCGAACTTGCCGCCCAAGCCCAGTTTGTATACCGGGAGCATGCGTTTCAGCATGAACGAGTCCGGGGCCATGACGTGTCCGGTGCGCAGGAAGGCGACGCGCGTGCCCGCCGCAACTGCCGGAGCGGCCGCCTCCTCCCAGAGGCGACAGGTGACGCCGAGGAAGTCGTCGGCCGGGGGAGCGGACTCGTCGACTTCGCGGTCGCCGGTGTCGCCGTAAAAGCCGACTGCCGAGGCGTTGATCAACAGCGGCACACCGGCTTCGGCGACTGCGGAGGCCACAGCGTGGGTCGGCTTCGTGCGGCTGTCGCGGATGAGCTGCTTATAAGAAGGCGACCAGCGCTTGTCGGGGACGCCCGCGCCGCACAGGTTGACCACGGCGTCGACCCCGTCGAGCGCCTTCGGATCGAGGCCGGTCTGATAGGGGTCCCAGGCGAGTTCGGAGTCGGACGCGGCGTCGCGGCGCACCAGCCGGACGACGTTGTGCCCCTTGCCTTCTAGATGAGAGGTCAGGTGGCTGCCGAGGAACCCGGAGGATCCCGCCATGACGATCTTCATTCGCTCATCGTGGCACTTGTCAGGGCACAAAACGCGGCCGCCCCAGGGGATGGGACGGCCGCGTTGACGTTTTGTTTCAGCGGCGGACTGTGGTCAGAAAACCCTGCCAGTCTGCGCCGGTCATGCACAGGATCGGGGAGTCGTCGCCGAGCTTGCTGTCGCGCACGTGCAGCCGCTCGCCGGCAGCGGCGGCCTCAACGCACTGCCCCTGGTTGTCCCCGCTGCGGCTGGACTTACGCCAAAGCGTGGCCGCAGCCTCGACGCACGTTCCCTGGTCCGACCCGCTGCGGCTGGACTTACGCCAATGGGTGATGGTCATTCAGAAACTCCTTCAACGTCACGGCCCGGCCGCACATCACCTCGAGCACCGCCTTCAGTGCTTGATACTCCTCGGGCGATTCCTCGTAATGGCCACCGCTGGCGGCCTCAGAGTAGATCACCGAAGGATCTTGCTCGTCCGGGAACTCCATCAAGGTAAACGACCGACCTTGGCGATGGTAAGCGCCCTCTGAGAACGGCATCACCCAGATGCGTACCACCCCGCGCTCGACCAACCGCAACATGTGAGCCAGCTGCTCTTGATGCACCTCTGGGCCGCCGACCTGTCGACGGACAACCCCCTCATCCAGGACAACTTCGAATGCAGGTCCATCGGCACGATTGAAGTGGTGGTGTTGCCGCTTCATCCTCGCTTCGACGGTGCGCTCGATCGTTTCGTGGTCCAGCCTCGGGTTGGCGCTGAGAATCGCGCGCATGGTCGCCTCGGTTTGCAGCAAGCCGGTGACGTAAGAACCTTCGTAGGTGAAGATCCTGCACGCGATCTCCTCCAGCTCCAGGTAGAGCTGGAACCAGTGCGGCACGCCAGCTCCAAACGGCTCCCACCAGCCGGGCTCCAGGGTGGCCTTGGCCATGCGCATCAGCTCGTCGCGCACCTTCTGCGAAACGCCGTATTGGAGGCCCAAGTGATCGACCTCGGCATAGGACACGGCGTCCTTGTCGCCGCGCTCGATCTCGCGGAGTTTCTTGCGGCCCATCAGCTTGCTGCGCTCGACGTCGTAAGGAGACTTGTCCGCCTGCTCCCGCAGCGCCTTCAGGCGCCGGCCGAGCTGTCGTCGCGTAAGTCGTGGCTGAGGCATGTTTCACAGATTGCCACAGATTCGCCACTCTGAGGAGTTCTACTCGCGCTGCCGCGATAGGGCGTTTCGCCCTGTCAAGACAGGGCGTGAGGACCTGCCCATACGCCCTGCCGCGAGACGGCGAAACGCCCCGTGGACATGCCGTCTCGACCTCCATAAGTTCAAGTGCACACAGGCCAATACTGCGACCGTCGACAGATGGGGGAGAACCATGAAGGCCAGCCAGCAACACGAAATCGAGTACGGCCGCTTCAGCGGTCCACATCGCACCTATGTGGTCACCAACTGCACCTCGCCCGACACCATCCGGGTCTACGCGGGCGAACCCGCCGAATCCGAGATGGTCTGCACCATCTCAAATATCAGCATCCGCCCGATCCCGGCGTGGTCGGCGAAGTATCAGGTCAACATGTCGAACTGGAAGCGGAGTTTCGCCGACGAGGCTGTGCGGATCTACCGCGTCTCCCAACACTCCCACGCCGAAGCCGGCCTCCGCTACTGCGAAGGCTGAGCCGCCACTAGCTTCCCCGCAACTGCGCGTTTTCCCGTCACGTGGACTGCTGTGGGGACACCCGGCGCGGCGGTCCGGTGGGAGACTGCCGCGCACCTCCCGGGGCGGGCGCTCGCTCAATCGCGCCCCCGCAAAAGCGAGCGCCCGCCCTCCACTCCTACACGGCCTCAAGCAAAGCCCGCATCTGCTTCGCCTCTGGAACCCCCAGCCGAGTAAAGATCGTTAGTGCCTCTTCCCGACACTCCCGCGCCGCCTCCAAATCCCCAAGCCCCGCATGAGCATCCGCCAACGCCGCCAAACTCCGCCCGTGCCGCAATGGGTTCGACATGTCAGCGTAAAGATCACGGGCCTGTACGCCATGATGGCAGGCTTGCTCGTGCTCGCCAAGTCTGGCGTGGACCTTGCAGCGTACAAGCTCCCTTCGTGAGAGGTCCTGAGGCAGCCAATCATGTTGGTCGCCGACAGGGGAATCGAAACAGACTAGAGCTGAGCGGTGCTGGCCTGAGTCGCTAAGAAGTTCAGCCAGAGTGTCTTGGATTTCCCGTGCCATGGCGAAACGGCCAGTATGGTAGACCAGCTCTAGAGCTTGGGAAAGAGCGAGCCTCCCCTGAACGTATTGACCAGCTCGTCGGTGCAGTTCGCCGCGGAACAGAAGTACAAAGCTTTGGTGCCGGGCAGCCTGCGATGTTTTCATCGCCTGCTTGATCTCCTCGAGCAGCAAGACAACCTCTTCTTCGCGTCCCATGTCCAGATACAGGTGACACAGGGCAATGCGAGGGTTGTAGCTACTCGATGCCTTGTCGTCGAGCTCTATGGCTCGCTTCAGGTGGCTTTCAGCTTCCTCGAACTTACCAAGGTGTCGGCGGACGGCCCCCAGGTTGTTCAAGCATGGGATTAGGC
>JBOGDN010000435.1:0-11194 GCA_050742995.1 Stackebrandtia sp.
TTCTGGACGAGCTCGAACGACAGCCGGCCGCTGACGCACAGGATCCGCCCGTGCAGCGGCAGCGCGCCGTCGAGCAGCGCCCGTCCGACGACCTTGTCCATGGCGTTGTGGCGGCCGACGTCCTCGCGCACGCACAGCAGCTCGCCCGCGGGCGAGAACAGCCCGGTGGCGTGCAGGCCCCCGGTGCGCTCGAAGACCTTCTGGGCCGCGCGCAGGCGGTCGGGCAGCTCCAAGAGCAGCCCGACGTCGACGATCGCCGCGTCGGAGGCGAGGTCGTGGCGGACGTTCCCGCTCAGGTGGGTCCACAGCGCTTCGATGCTGGCGACGCCGCAGACTCCGCACGCGCTCGACACGGTGAACCCCCGGTTCGGCGGCGGCGCCGGAACCCGCAGGGACACGTCCAGCACGTTGAGATCGCTGTCGACGCAGTGTTTCGCCCCGGCGACGTCGCGGTTGGTCGCGACGACGTCTTCCGAGTGCAGGAACCCGAGCGCCAAGTCCACGTCGTCGCCCGGCGTGCGCATGGTGACCGAAAACGGTTCGCCGCCAAGCTGAATCTCCAGCGGCTCCTCGACGACAAGCGTGTCGGGGCGGCGACGTCGCCCGTGCGGGTCGATTCGCAGTACCCTGCGCCGGTCGCTGACTCGTCCCATGACTGTCGACGCTAACCGGCCGGAACCCCGCGCGGGCGCCGGGATGTAGGTTGTGACGTGTGAGCACGCGTCATGCGGCTGTGATTCTGGCTGGAGGACACGCTCGCCGCATGGGAGGCGTCCCCAAACCCGAGCTCATCCTAGAGGGACGGTCGTTGCTGCGGCGAGTGCTCGACGCCGTCCCGCTGGCAAGCCCGCGAGTGGTGGTCGGCGACGTCGTCTCCCGCGACTTCGTCGTCACCGTCGAAGACGTCCCCGACGCCGGCCCGGCGTACGCCGCGGCCGCGGGCCTGACGCACGTCCCCGAAGGCGTCCCGATGGTCGCTTTGCTGGCCGCGGACCTGCCGTTCCTCACCTCCGACGTCATCGCCGCCATGCTGGAAGCCGTCGCCGACTCGCACGACGGCGCGACCCTGGTCGACCACGCCGGCCGCCGCCAATGGCTGTGCGGGGTGTGGCGCCAGGCGGCGCTGCGCGAAGCCCTGTCCGACGTCAAGCCGGGAACGGCGCTGCGGGGACCGCTCGGCGGCCTGTCGACCGCCGAAGTGGACTGGCTGGACAGCGACCTGCCGCCGTGGTTCGACTGCGACACCCCCGCCGCCCTGGAATACGCCCGCAGCCTCGTCGCCGAATTCCCAAACGATCGAAACCCGACAGCGTGAGGCAGACGCGAACCTCGCGTCACAGGGGCATGTAGCGGCCGCCGTTGACGTCCAGGGTCACGCCGGTGATGTAGCTGGCGCCGTCGCCGGCCAGGAACAGGATCGGGTCGACGATTTCGGTCAGGGTCGGCATGCGGCGCAGGGCGATCGCGTCGACGACGCCGGTTCGCTCGGATTCGGGCAGGGCGTCGAACATGCGCTGCACGCGGGGGGTCGGGAACAGGCCGGGGGCCACGGCGTTCACCCGCACTCCGAACGGTCCCGCCTCGGCGGCGAGGCGGCGCACCAGTCCGCCGACGGCCGCCTTCGCGGCGGCGTAAGGCACGCCCGTCACGGGGGAGGGTTGGCGGGCGCCGATCGACGTGCAGGCCACGACGCAACCCCGGCCCTCGCGCAGGTACGGCAGCGCCGCTCGGCAGGCGTACAGGGTGCCCTTGACGTTCACGTCGAGCACCGCGTCGACGTCCTCGGGCGTGATGTCTTCGAGGTCGCGGGGGGTGCCGAGCGATCCGCCCGCCAAGGTCGCCAGCACGTGCGGGCCGCCGTGGTCGGCGTGCACCCGGCGCATGACTTCCCGCATCGCCGCGGGATCGGAGACGTCGGCGTTGTAGTCGGCGCCGGCCAGGTCGACGGAGATCGCGCGGGCCCCGGCGTCGGCGAAGCCGGCGCACACGGCGCGGCCGATCCCTCCGGCGCCGCCGGTGACCACCGCGACGCGTCCCGCAAAGTCCCCCCATGCGCTGTTGACGGTCGTCATGAAAACACCATACGGTAGGGACCTGAACGGAAAGGTGTAGACAGCGTGCGTATCGCGGTGATCGGCGGCGGCCCGGGAGGCCTGTACTTCGCGGCCCTGGTGCGGCAGCGCGACCCCGCCTCCGAGGTGACGGTGTTCGAGCGGAATCCTTCGGGCGTCACCTACGGCTTCGGGGTGGTGTTCTCCGACGAGACGCTCGACGGGATCGCCGCGGCCGATCCGCGAGTACACGCGGACATGGCGGCGAAGTTCACGCACTGGACGGACATAAGTGTCCACTATAAACCGACAGTGGACTCTCCTGGGCATCTCGTCACCTCGACGGGCCATGCCTTCGCCGCCATGAGCCGCGTCGACCTGCTCGGGCTGCTTTCCAAGCGTTGCGAGGACGTCGGGGCGGAGATCCAATTCGGTCAGGACGCTCCCGCGCTCGACAAACTGCGCGCCGACTACGACCTGGTCGTCGCCGCCGACGGCGTGCGCTCCGGCGTGCGCGAGTCCATGTCCGAGCGCTTCGAGCCGTCGCTGGACGCCCGCCGCTGCCGCTACATCTGGCTTGGCACGGACAAGGTGTTCGACTCCTTCGCCTTCGACGTGCGCGCCACCGAGCACGGCGTGATGCAGCTGCACGCCTACCCGTTCGGCGCGGGATCCACCGCCATCGTGGAGATGCACGACGACGTGTGGGACGCCGCCAAGCCGGACGCCGACGACTGCACCGAAATCTTCGCCGAACGCCTCGACGGGCATTCCCTGTGGGCCAAGAACACCGGATGGGTCAACTTCACCACTGTGCGTTGTCGACGGTGGTTCGACGGCAACGTCGTCCTGCTCGGAGACGCCGCGCACACCGCGCATTTCTCCATCGGCTCGGGCACCAAGCTGGCGATGGAGGACGCCGCGGCGCTGGCCGAGGCCGTCTGCGGGGACACGAGCCCGCCCGAGGCGCTCGCCGCCTACGAAACGCAGCGCCGGCCCACAGTAGAGTCCACACAGCGCGCCGCGCAGGCCAGTCTGGAATGGTTCGAAGAGCTGGGCCAGTATCTCGACCAGGAGCCGACCCAGTTCGCGTTCAACCTGCTGACCCGCTCCCGGCGCATCACCTACGACAACCTGCGGCTTCGCGACCCCGAATACGTCGCCGCGGTCGACGAGTGGTTCGCCGCCCGTGAAACGCGCCGAGGTGTGGCCCCCGCACCGCCGCTGGCCTGCCCGCCGATGTTCCAGCCGTTCCGCCTCGGCGGCCTCGAGCTGAAGAACCGCGTGATCGTGTCGCCCATGGACATGTACTCCTCCGACGACGGCGTGCCCGGAGACTTCCACCTGGTGCACCTGGGCTCCAAAGCGCTCGGCGGCGCCGCCCTGGTGATGACCGAGATGGTGTGCGTCTCCGAACCCGGCCGCATCACGCCCGGCTGCGGCGGCCTGTACACGGACGAACAGGCCGCCGCCTGGCGCCGGATCGTCGACTTCGTCCACCAAAACACCGACGCCGCGATCGGCGTGCAGCTGGGCCACTCGGGACGCAAGGGCTCCACGAAGCTGATGTGGGACGGGATCGACGACCCGCTGCCCGACGGCAACTGGCCGCTCGCGGCCCCCTCGCCGTTGCCCTATCGCCCCGACAGCCAGACCCCGCGCGAGCTGACCGTCGCCGAGATGGCCGACATCCGCGCCCAGTTCGCCGACGCCGCCCGCCGCGCTCGCGGCTGCGGCTTCGACCTGCTCGAACTGCACTGCGCCCACGGCTACCTGCTGTCGAGCTTCATCTCGCCGCTGACTAACCGCCGCGGCGACGCATACGGCGGAAGCCTGGAAAACCGGATGCGATTCCCGCTCGAGGTCCTCTCAGACATCCGGCGCGAGTGGGACGGAGCGTTGACGGTGCGCATCTCGGCCGACGACTGGCACGACGGCGGCGTCACCGGCGCCGACTCCGTCGAGATCGCCCGCGCCTTCGCCGCCGCCGGCGTCGACGGCCTCGACGTGTCCACCGGCCAGGTCGTCTCGCAGGAGCGGCCCGCATACGGACGCAGCTACCAGACCCCGTACGCCGACCGGATTCGCCACGCGCTGGCCGCCGATCACCCGAACGTCGCGGTGATCGCGGTCGGGGCGATCTCCTCGGCCGACGACGTCAACTCGATCATCCTGGCCGGACGCGCCGACCTGTGCGCGCTGGGACGGGTCCACCTGTACGACCCGCACTGGACGCTGCACGCCGCCGCCGAGCAGGAGCATCCCGTGAAGTGGCCGAAGCAGTTCGCGGCCGGCGCCCGCAAGCCCCCGTCGGGGCGGACGGCATAGACCTCAGGCGACGCCGTAAGCGGCCGCGAGGCTGTTGGTGCGCACCACGATGACGACCGCGAAGACGATCAGGACGGCCGCGAACGCGGCCCCCTGGTACAGGCCGCGGCGCTGTCGCGGCGCGTAGGCGAGCGCGGCGCCAAGCCCGAGCCCGGCGAGCAGCCCGCCGATATGCCCGGTCCAGCTGATGTTCGAGATGACGAAGGTCAGCACCAGGTTCAAACCGAGCAGGACGTAGATGCCGGAGTTGTCGCGTCCGAGCTTGCGGTTGATGAACACCATCGCCCCGAAAAGCCCGAAGATGCAGCCGGACGCGCCGGCGGCCATGGACCCGGCGGCGAAGAGATAGGTGAGCACCCCGCCGCCGAGGCCGCTGACGAGATAAAGCGCCAGGTAGCGCAGCGGACCCAGATCGCGCTCGAGGTAGCGGCCGATGACCCACAGCACGTACATGTTGAACAGCAGGTGCACCACGCCGTAGTGCAGGAACATCGAGGTGAGCAGCCGGTAGTACTCGCCTCCGGCGACGCCGTCGAGCAAAATCACCTGGCCGGCGAACTGCAATTTCGCCGGGACTCCCACCATCGCCCCGTAGACGTGCAGCCAGGTCGTGCCGCCGCCGAGCAGCCCGCCCATCGCGCCGCTTCCGGCGAAGGCGAACCCGAGCAGGAACACCCCGACGTTGATCCCGACAAGCGTCTTGGTGACCAGGCCGGAACCGCCGCCAAGCCCGCCGCCGAAAGCGGCGCGAGCCTGGCGGACGGTTTTACGGCCGTAGCTGACGCACGACGGGCATTGAAAGCCCACCGGCGCCTGGTTCATGCAGTCTGGGCAGATTGGACGGTCGCAGCGCACGCAACGCACATAAGTTTCCTTGCGCGGGTGCCGATAGCAGACCGGCGCGCTCTGCTGCTCAGTCATTAACGAGAAATGGTAACTCGCTCAAGGCGAACTTCGCTGACAGGACGGTCGCCGCGACCGGTCGGAGTCGAGCCGATGGAGTCGACGACCTTCTTGGACTGTTCGTCGGCGACCTCGCCGAAGATGGTGTGCTTGTTGTTGAGGTGCGGGTTGGCGCCGAGCGAGATGAAGAACTGCGATCCGTTGGTTCCCGGTCCGGCGTTGGCCATCGCCAGCTGGTAAGCCTTGTCGTGACGCAGCTCGGGGTGGAACTCGTCGCCGAACTCGTATCCGGGGCCGCCGGTTCCGGTGCCGGTCGGGTCGCCGCCTTGGACCATGAAACCGTCGATGACCCGGTGGAAGACGGAGCCGTCGTAATACGGGCCGCTGCCTTTGGCGCGTGTCCTCGGGTCGACGTAGTCCCGCGTGCCCTCGGCGAGCTCCACGAAGTTCGCCACGGTCTTGGGCGCGTGGTTGTCGAACAGGTTCAGCGTGATGTCGCCCAGATTCGTGTGCAAAGTAGCGGTAGTCATGACGCCCATCGTGCCATGCGGGTCGTCTGCGACGACTTCACACCGCCGTTTCGGCACATCCAAGCCCTATACGAGGGAGTATGTGGGTGATACGTTCGCCATGGGAGGTGAATCATCGTGAGTTTGCTACGCCCGAATAAGACGAGCAATAGGTCTGATCACATTCGGGACGAGCTGTCCGAGGGATTCGAGCACCTGAAATCCGCGACAACACATGCCGCCGAAGGCGCAGCGGAGAAGATGGGTCCGCATGTCGACCGCGCGTTGACAGCGGTGGGCCTGCGCAAGCGCCCCCGTCGCCGTTGGCCCTGGATCGCCGCATCGGCGATCGCGGTCACCGCGGCCGCCAGCGCCGCCGCCGTACTGTTGTTGCGCCGCAACGCGAAGATGCACGAAGAAGAATCGCTCGAAGAGGACACGCGACCCGAAGACCGCACCTACGAAGAAATGATCGAGGAGTCGGAGCCGGTCGGCAACGCCCCGTACACTTCTCGAAGCGACAATACAAAGGAAAGGGCGATGACCGGCGCCTGATCCGATCGAACGTGACGTCGGGATAAGACCCGACGCGAAACGCGGCGACGCCCCGTGTGGGGCGACGCCGCGTTTTTACGTCGCCGCCCGGTTCCCGTCGTCGGGTATGGCGCGGGCGACTAGTTCGGCGACCAGATCGTCGAGGTCGAAGCGGTCCATGACCTCCGGCACTGTCAGCAGTTCCACGACGAGGCCGCTGATCGCGAGGTACAGCGTCACCACGGACATCTGGTCCCCGGGCATTCCAAGGTCGGCGTGGTTGCGGATGTTGAAGTCCAGGTTCGCCCGCAGCGTCTGCGCGAGCGCGGCGTGCAGCCGCGGTTGGCGGGCGGCCTCCAGCCGCAGCTCGAGCAGGGCCAGGTAGCCGACGCGGTCGTCGAGAATCCTGTCGATCAGCTGCCGCATCAGCAGGGTCACCAGCTCGCGCGAGGGCGGCGTCCGCAGCGTGCGTGCCAGCTCGGTCGGGTCGGGGCCGAGTCGTTCGTGAACCTGCGTGCCCGCCTGATGCAGCAGTTCGTCGCGGGTGGGGAAGTAGTTGGACGCGGTGCCCGCGGGCACGTCCGCCGCGGCGTCGACCGCCCGAAACGTCAGGCCGCGCGCGCCGTCGCGCGCCAGGACCTCGATGGCGGCGTTGACCAGCGCCGAGCGTCGGCGGGGGTTGCGTCTCACGGCTGCTCCGAAAAAAGACTTGAAACCACTTCAGTCATAGTACTACAGTTGAAGTGATTTGAAGAGACGGAGAAACCATGCGAAAACTCGTTTACTACATCGCCTCGACCCTCGACGGCTTCATCGCCGGACCGGACCGTTCGAACCCGACGGGCCTGGAAGACGGATTTTTCGCCGTCGAAGGCGACCACATGACGGCTCTGCTCGCCGAGTACCCGGAGACCGTCCCCGGCCATGTTCGCGAACCCCTCGGCATCACCGCGCAGAATCGACGGTTCGACACCGTCCTCGAAGGCCGCAGGAGCTACGAGGTCGGGCTGGCCGAGGGGGTGGCCAACGCCTACCCGCACATGAGGCACTACGTGTTCTCGCGAACCATGACCGCCACAGCGGATCCGGCGGTGGAGCTGGTCTCCGGCGACCCGGCGGCGAAAATCCGCGAGCTCAAGCGCCAGGACGGGCTCGACATCTGGCTGTGCGGCGGAGGAAGCCTCGCCGAGACGCTGCGCGACGAGATCGACGAGCTCCACGTCAAGCTGTACCCGGTCGTCGTCGGATCGGGGACGCCCCTGTTCGACGGCGAGTTCCGTCCCCGGCATCTCGTGCTCGAGGAGTCGCGCGCCTTCGACAGCGGCGTGGTGTGGCTGCGCTACACGACGAAATAGCCGCAGGTGATGTCGACGATCTACACGTTCGGCTCTCCCGAAGCGAGGTAATTTTCAGTACTGTCGACGTGTCCGTCAATCGGCAGCCCGGACCGCGCGGCGCCGCACCCCTCGCATCGTCTCGGGCTCCATTTCGATCATTGCCCGAAGGACACGCCCATGAAAAGAAGGACACTCGCGGTCGCTCTCGGCGTATGCGGCCTGCTCGCGACGACGTTCGCCGCCGCGCCGGCCGCCTACGCCGAAGACGACCCGCCCGAACAGTGGCGCGGCTACTGGGTCGACGCTTTCAATCCAGGCGTCTACACGCCCGAACAAGTGAAGAAGGTCGTCTCCGAAGCCTCCGACCTCAACGCCAACGCGCTCGTCGTCCAGACCGTGCGCCGCTACGACTGCTTCTGCAACAACGCGCTTTACCCCCGCACCGACGCCGCCGGACTCGACCCGGAGCCCTACGACCCGATAGCGGAGATGATCGACCAAGCCCACGCCGCCGGGCTCGAGGTCCACGCCTGGGTCAACATCGGCACGATGTGGAACTCCGCGACGCCCCCCAGCTCCCCCGACCACGTCTTCAACCAGCACGGCCCCGACGCCGAAGGCGAAGACCGCTGGATCAACAAGCGCGTCGACGGCGCGGAGTTCATCGGCGACAACGTCCACATCGACCCCGCCAACCCGGGCGCGGTCGACTACATCGTCGAAGGCGTCCGCAGCGTCGTCGACGCCTACGACGTCGACGGGATCAACCTCGACTACGTCCGCTACCCGGACTACAACGCCTCCGAGCAGTACAACGACTGGGGTTACAGCGAAACGTCGCTGGCGCGATTCCACGCCGCCACCGGCCGCGACGACGTCCCCGCGCCCGACGACGCGCAGTGGAGCGACTGGCGACGCGACCAGGTCACCAAGCTGGTGCGCAAGATCTACCTCGGCATGTACGAATCGGACCCGCAGGCGCGGCTGTCGATCGACGGCATCACCTACGCCTACGGACCGCAGACCGCCGGCAGCTGGGAGCAGACGCGTCCCTACAGCCAAGTCCTGCAGGACTGGAAGGGCTGGCTCGACGAGGGAATGATCGACACCGTCGTCGCGATGAACTACAAACGCGACTGGATGGACGACCAGGCCCAGATGTTCGCCGAGTGGACCGAGGTGCTCGCCGACTGGCAGGGCGGCCGACATTCGGTGAACGGCACGGCCTTGTATCTCAACGAGATCGACGACAGCCTGGGCCAGGTCGACCACACGCTCACGCCGACCGACGCCGGCAACACCATGGCCGGATGGGCCGGCTACTCCTACGCCAACGCCAGCCTCACCGCCGCCGGGTCGACCGATCCCGACGTCAAGGACGCCGAGCGCGCCGCGCTCGCCGAATCCCTCGCCGCCGGGCCCGAAGCGCCGTTCGCCGAGGACGCGGCCGTGCCCGAGATGACGTGGAAGACCGAGCCCGACGTCGGGCATGTCGCCGGCACTGTCTCGCTGCGCGACGGCACGCCGCTTGATCAGGCGGACCTGACGCTGCGTCCGCTCGGCGGAGGCTCGTCCGAAAGCGTCGCAAGCGACGGCGCCGGATGGTTCGGCTTCGTCGACGTCGACCCGGGAACGTACCTGGTCGTGCTCGACCTTCCCGACGGCGTGGTCGGAGCGCCCGTCGCCGTGGTGAAGGTCAAGAAGGGACAGATCGCCGACGCCAGCTTCGACAACCTGATCGAGGTGTAACCGCACAACGTCCGAAGTGTCGCCTCGGCCTCGCGGGGATCGAAACCCCGCGAGACCGAGGCGCATTCGCGGACGCGTCAGGCCGTCGCCGGCTCGGGCTGCGGCGCTTCGGGTTCGTCGTCGAGCGCTCCCGCCCATTCGCGCTGCGGCGGGGTTCCCACGAACTTGCCGAAAATCAGCGCGGCGGCCAGCGCCACGATGCTGCCGGGAATGATCTCGTAGAGCTCTTTCAGCGGACCCAGGTCCTCGGCGTAGTACCTCCACAGCCCCGCGGTGAGCGCGCCGCCGACGATTCCCGCCAGAGCGCCCGCCCATGTCATGCGCGACCAGTAAAGCGAGAGCACGATGACCGGGCCGAAGGAGGCCCCGAAGCCCGCCCAGGCGTATTCGACGATCCCCATCACGCTGTCCTCCCAGCTCAACGCGAGCGCGTAGGCGGCGAGTCCGACGGCGATCACGGCGCCGCGTCCGGTCCACACCAGCAGGGTCTGTCCGGCTTGGCGGTTGAAAAGGGCGCGGTAGAAGTCCTCGGTGATCGCCGTGGACGCCACGAGCAGCTGGCTGTCCGCAGTAGACATGATCGCCGCCAGCAATGCCGCAAGCAGCAGCCCCGCGACCCACGGGTGCGTCAGCTCCTGGGCCATGACGATGAAGACCTTCTCCGGGTCCTCAAGCGGTTCCAGATAGGCGACGCCCGCGAGGGCGACGAGGCAGGAGCCGGCCAGCACCAGGGCCGTCCACCCGGTGGCGATGCGCCGGGCGACGGGAACGTCGCGCACCGAGCGGATCCCCATGTACCGGGCGAGGATGTGCGGCTGTCCGAAGTACCCGATTCCCCACGCCAAAAGCGAGATCACGGCGACGACGCCGACCGCGCCTTCCGCGGTCCACGTCGGCGACTCGTACGTCACCGCCTTCCCGAGGTTGAACAAGCCCTCGCCGCGCGCGTCGACTCTGTCGCCGAAGGCGCCGAACCCGCCGATCGCGACGATGGCCAGGAAGGGGAGCACCAGCAGCGCCAACAGCATCATCGTGCCCTGCACCACGTCGGTGAAGCTGACCGCGAGAAAGCCCCCCAGGAAGGAGTACGCCACGATCACCGCGACCGCGACGGCCATGGCGGTCGCCGGCGGCACGCCGAACACTTCGTCGAAGAGTTTGCCTCCGGCGACGAGGCCGCTGGCGACGTACACGGTGAAGAAGAAGACGATGACCGCCGCCGAGACGATCCGCAGCAGGGAGACGTTCGGCAGCACCTTGCCGCGATCCTCGAAGCGCTCCTCGAAGTACGACGACAGGCTCACCGCGTCGGACGCGCGCGCGGTGTAGGTGCGCAGCCGCGGCGCCACGACTAGCCAGCTCAGGTAGCTGCCGGCCAGCAGGCCGATCGCGATCCAAGTGGCGCCTAGGCCGCCGGCGTAAACCGAGCCGGCCAGGCCGAGCATCAGCCAGCCGGACATGTCGCTCGACTGCGCCGAAAGCGCGGCCACCGGGGCGCTGAGGCTGCGTCCCCCCAAAGCGAAGTCGGAGAAGGTGCGGGTTCGTCGATAGACCCACAGACCGATCAGCACCATCAAGACGAGGTAGAGGATGAAAGTCGTCAGAATCGGCGCGTTGATGTCGACCATCTAAAGGCTCCAACCAGATTGGGCGTCAAGACTGGGCGTTCGCGGGCAGCAAGATGAAGATCACGGTTCACGATAGGGGAACAAGACTCTGTGTCAAGAGCGAAAGGACGACGCCCCCTGCTAATCAAGTCGGTCACAGATCGCGACGTCCACGG
>JBOGDN010000436.1:0-1502 GCA_050742995.1 Stackebrandtia sp.
CCCGACGAGTGCGGCCACGCGGGCGGCGCCAAGGCGACCGCCGCGCCGTCGCGACCGGTGATCCACAAGCCGACCGACGACGACGGCCGCGGTCTCGTCGTGCTTGCCGAAGCGCCCGGCCTCGCCAAGACCCTCGACGACGAGGACGTCCGCACGTTGACCGCCGGCAGCCCCTCCACCGTCGAGATCCTGGCCGCCATACGCGCCACCGACTGCCGCGACGTCGTCGTCCTCGCCGACACGCCGGTGCACGCCGTGGCCGAAAGCGCCGGCGACTTGGCGCGCGCCCACGGCTGCCGGGTGTCGGTCATCCCGATGCGTTCCCCGGTGCAGGCGCTCGCCGCGCTGGCCGTGCGGGACGCCTCGCGTCGCTACGACGACGACGTCATCGCCATGGCCGAAGCCGCCGGCGCCTGCAGGCACGCCGAGGTGACCGTGGCCGCGCGCGCCGGGCTGACCAGCGTCGGCCGCTGCGAGGCCGGCGACTACCTCGGCATGGCCGACGGCGACGTCACCGTGTTCGGAAGCGATCTCGACGAAGTGCTGTGCGAACTGGTCGACCGGTTCTGCGCCGCCGGCGTCGAACTGCTGACGATCGTCGCCGGCGCCAAGCTGTCGATCGACGCCGCCGACCGCCTAGAGGTCCACGTCGAAAAACGGTGGCCCATGGTGGAGGTGCACCGCTTCGACGGAGGGCAGCGCCGGCATCTCGTCTGGATCGGAGCCGAGTGATGGCGACGCTCGACACGAAACTGTCGAAAGTGGTGGGTTCCAAGACCGCGACCGCCCTCGCCGACCACCTGGAACTGGCCACCGTCGGCGACCTGCTGCACCACTACCCCTTCCGCTACGCGCAGCGCGGCGACCACACCGACCTGAACTCGTTGCAGATCGGCGAACCCGCCACCGTCCTGGCGCGGGTGCGCGCGGTGACGAGGAAGCCGATGCGCAACCGGCGCGGCCGGATGCTCGAGGTGATCGTCTCCGACGAGGCTGGCAGCACGCTGACGCTGACGTTCTTCAACCAGCCCTGGCAGGCGCGGTACCTGCGCGCCGGACGCTGGGGCCTTTTCGCCGGGAAGGTCTCTGAGTTTCGGGGACGCAAGCAGCTCAACAGCCCGGACTTCCGGGTCCTCGCCGACCCCGACGACGAAGAGACCGGAGAGATGATCGAGGAGTTCGCCGGCGCGATGATCCCGGTGTACCGCGCCTCCGGAAAAGTTCCCTCGTGGACCGTGGCGCGCTGCGTGCGGGTCGCGCTCGACGTCCTGGAGGCTCCGGCCGACCCGCTGCCGGACGACCTGCGTCAACGGCAGAGCCTCGTCGACTACGACAAGGCGCTGCGCGCGATCCACCGTCCCGAGTCGACCGAGGCGCTGTACGCGGCGAAGAAACGGCTCAAGTGGCAGGAGGCGTTCTCGCTGCAGGTGACCCTGGTGCAGCGCAAGGCCCGCGCCGCGGCCTTCCCCGCCGCGCCGCGCCCGGGACGCCCCGACGGCTTG
>JBOGDN010000437.1:0-1719 GCA_050742995.1 Stackebrandtia sp.
GACACCGCCGCCGTCCCCCGATCGACGCTTTCAGGCCCCGGCGACGGGCTGATCGAAGTCTCGCGCCTGGTCGACGAGCTCGCCGGCCACGTCGCCGCGACAAGACGCGACGACACGCCGCTGCCGCCCATGTCCCCGGACAAGGCGCGAGACGCCGTCGACGCGCTGCTCGGCCCCCCGCGCCTGTCGGAAGACGGGCTCGGCGTCTCCGCCGGCCTGCGCGTGGTCGCCGAGGCGACCGCCCGCTACGGGCTCGACTTGTCGCACCCGCACGCCGCGGCCCACCTGCAGCCGCCGCCGCTTTCGGTCGCCGTCGCCGCCGACGTGCTCGCAAGCGCCGGCAACGCCTCAGTGGACACCTACGACTCCGGGCCGTCGGCGATCGCCGTAGAGCGGTGGCTGGTCAAGGCGCTTGCGGGCGTGGCGCGACTTGGCCCAAGCGCAGACGGCGTGCTCACGCCGGGAGGGTCGCTGTCCAACCTCATGGGACTGCTGCTGGCGCGCGACGCCGCCGCGACCCGGATCGGCGTCGACGTGCGCGCCCACGGAGTCGCCGCGCTGCCGAACCCGGTCGTCTACTGCTCGGAGCTGGCGCACTTCTCGGTGCACCGCGCGTGCGCGACGCTCGGACTCGGCGAGGCGGCCGTGGCGCCGATTCCCTGCGACGCGCGCAACCGGATGCGCGCCGACGTCCTGGCCTCGCGGCTGCGTTCGCCGCGTCCCGACCAGACGCCCCTGGCGATCGTGGCCACGGCCGGCACCACCGACTTCGGCAGCGTCGACCCGCTGCCGCAGTCCGCCGAGATCGCCGCCGAGCACGGCGTGTGGCTGCATGTGGACGCCGCCTATGGCTTCGGGACGCTGCTTTCGCGGCGGCTCGACCGCCGCCTGGAAGGGCTGGAGCTGGCCGACTCCGTCACCGTCGACCTGCACAAGCTGGGCTGGCAGCCGGCCGCGGCGAGCGCGCTGCTGGTGTCGGACGTGTCGGCTTTCCACGCCCTGGGACGCACCGTCGACTACCTCAACCCCGACGACGACGCGGCCACCGGTTACGACGGCCTGCTGGGACGCAGCCTGCAGACCACCCGCCGCGCCGACGCGGTGAAGGTGGCGGCGACCCTGCTGGCACTCGGCCGGCGCGGGCTCGGCGACATGGTCGACGCCTGCCACGACCTGGCGCGGCACGCCGAAGCCCGCGTGCTCGCCGAACCCGATCTGGAGTGGATGGCTCCGGCCGACTTGACCACGGTGGTCTTCCGCTTCCGCGCCGGCGACTCCCAAGGCGACGACGCCGTCAACGCCCGGCTGCGCCGCGACCTGATCGAGTCGGGCAACGCCCTCATCGGCCGCACGACGGTCAACGGCCCGGACGGCCCCCGGGTATGCCTGAAGTTCACCTTCCTCAATCCCGGCGCCGACGCGCGCGACGTCGACGCGCTCGTCGACGCCGTCGTGGAGCGCGGCCGCGAGCTGCGAAATTCCACTCTCGTCTCTTAAGGAGGAAGCGGCATGACCACCCCCGACGATCTGCTGCACCACCCCGACCCGCGCGTCGCGGCCGAGCACGCGCACCTGGAGGCGCTGCTGCGCTGCTGGCTGCGGGAGACCGACACGGCGGTGTCCGCCGGGCCGCTGCGCGTCGCGCTGCCGTCCAGCGGCCTGCGCCTGGAAACCGAGGTGCGGCACTACTCCGCCGTGGACATGCATCGGTTCGGCGCG
>JBOGDN010000438.1:0-7901 GCA_050742995.1 Stackebrandtia sp.
GGCTTGGCCATGATCGTCGACCAGCGCAGGCTCTACCCCGACTACGGCTGGCGCCCGGACCGGCAGGGCGCGGCAAGCCGTCGGCCGACGTCGTCAGCCCGCGGCCTCGATCTTGTCGAGCTGAGCCAGCGCCTTCTCCCGCAGCTCGTCGGGCAGCGCCGCGAAGCTGTTTTCCGCGGCGATCTCCTGGCCGTCTCCCAGGACGTACTCCAGGAAGCCCTTCACCAAGTCGGCGGTGGCCTTGTCGTCGTACTGGGCCCGCACCAGGACGTAGGTGGGGGCGGTGATCGGGTAGGTCTCGGCGCCGGCGGCGTCGAGCGGGTCGTAGGTCAGGTCCTCGGCGACCTCGGCGCCTTCGAGCCCGGCCGTGGTGCCCTCAAGGGTCGGCTGCACGTACTCGCCGTCCTGGTTCTGGATGGACGCCGTCTGCAGGCCGGCCGCCTCGGCGTCCGCCAGGTCCACGTAGCCGATGCCGCCCTCGGCGCCCTGCACGATCGAGGCGACGCCGGTGTTCTTCTCGCCGCCCTGGGTCGAGGAGGCCCACTCCACGGTGTCGCCCGCGCCGAGCGTCCAGTCGTCGGAGGCCTTGTCGAGGTAGCCGGTGAAGTTGGACGTGGTGCCCGAGCCGTCGGAGCGGTGCGCCACGGTGATCGGGGTCTTCGGAAGGTCGACGTCCGGGTTGTCCTCGGCGATGGCCGCGTCGTCCCACGAGGTGATCTTCGCTTCGAAGATCTGGGCCAGCGTGTCGGGGGACAGCTGCAGCGTCTCGACGTCGGGCAGGTTGTACGACACCGTGATCGGCGCCGCGACGGTCGGCACGTAGTAGAACTCGTCGGCGCCCAACTCGTCTTCGACCAGGCTGTCGGTGCCTGCGAAGTCGGTGAGGCCCTCGGCGAACTGCTGCTTGCCGGTCCCCGAGCCGGTCGCGTTGTAGTCGATGATGACGTCGGGCGCCACCTCGCCGTAACCTTCGATGGCCGCCTGGTAGTAGGCGTCGGGGAAGCTGGCGCCCGAGGCGCTCAGCTCGCCCGACAGGTCACTTGCTGGGTCGTCCCCGCCCCCGCAGGCGGCCGCCCCCATGACCAGGGCGCCGGCGGCGACGAGCGGCAGAATCTTGCCTCGCGCGTTGATATTCACAGAAGTCTCTGCTCCAAGTTTCGGCCGGCGATTCGCCGGACGGGCTATGGGTCTACAGCCATGTAAGAGCAGGCCGGTGTGCACGCAGAAACTTAGAGGTGAACGGAGGGTGAATGACACGACGCGATACGGTCGACACCAGGGAAAACGCACAGATTTGTGCGGGTTTTCACTCGGGTCGGTCGAGATGCACCTCTCCGGTGACGAGATAAACCACCTGATGCCCCACGCGCACGGCGTGGTCGGTGTAGCGCTCGTAGGAGCGGCCGATCATCGCCACGTCCACGGCGGTCTCCGCGCCGTGGACCCAGTTGGTGGACAGCAGGCCCATCAGCCGGGTGAAAAGGGCGTCCATCTCGTCGTCGTCGAGGTCGAGCTGGGCCGCCCCGAGCTGGTCGCGGGCGGCGAGGATGTCGGTGGTCTTGTCGGCGATGCGGAAGGCCACGCGCGCCATCGACTCGAACACCGGCTTCACCTCCGCCGGCACGCAGTCGGGCGCGCTGCGCTTGGCGATCTTCGCCACGTGCGCGGCCATGTCGCCCATGCGCTCCAGGTCCGTGGTGATGCGGATGCTCGACAGCATGAACCGCAGATCGGAGGCCACCGGCTGGTGCTGCGTCATGATCTGCGCGACTCTGTCATCCACAGTGTACTGAAGCGCGTTGATGTCGAGGTCGCCCTTGATCACGTCGGAGGCGTGCTCGGTGTCGCCTTCGAGGAGCACGGCGGTGGCGGCCCGCATGGCCGCGGCGACCGACCGCGACATCGTCACCAGCTGCTCGTTCAACGTGTCGAGGTCCTCGTGAAACACGTCTGGCACGGACATCGGTCCTCCTGATCGTCGGCGTTGACATCGAGTGTGCCTGATGCTCCGTCGCTTAATACCCCCGCGACTCAAGCGGCAACCACATGCTAGTGTTTCACCTCGGTTCGCCGCCGTGAACCATTCATGCGCCGTTAGCTCAATTGGCAGAGCAAGTGGCTCTTAACCACTGGGTTCGGGGTTCGAGTCCCTGACGGCGCACAGTTTTTTGAGATCCTCCTCTCTTCTATGTGAAGACGAGGGGGATTTTACTTTTTCACCACAGTGGAGCTTGCGTCTTGAGCTGGTCGCACACCTCGGCTATGCGGGGGACGGATTCGGAGCCGGAGCGCACGGCCAGAAACAGGGTGTTGATCGGCGGGATCTCCGGTTCGAGCAGCGGGACGATCGCCCCGGAGGCCAGTTCGGGGGCGCACAGGTAGCGGGGCAGCACCGTGACGCCGAGGCCGGCGACCGTCGCGGCCAGCACGCTGCGCATGTCGGGCACGACCACGACGGCGCTGCCCGTGGGCCGGGCGCCGAAGACCGTGCGCCAGTAGCGGCGGATGATCGGCAGATCCTCGGCGTAGGCGATCTTGGGCGTGCAGCGCAGCTCGGCGGCCGGGTTGTCCGCCAGGCGGTCGCGGTCGATTCGCTCCGCCCAGGACGGCGCCGCCACGAGCACGAACTCCTCGTCGGTCAACGCCGTGGCCGTCACCGCCTTGCCGCGCGGCCGGATCGTGGAGACGACGACGTCGAATCGCCGAGAGGCCAGGCCGGCGAGCAGGTCGTCGGCCAGTCCGAGCGTGACGCGCAGCTTGAGGCCGCGGCCGACGAGTTCGGCAAGGGACGGGATCACTCGGGCGGCCGTCAGCTCCGCGGGCCCGGCCAGGTGCACCGGCTTGGCGAGCGGGTCGCCCACGCCGCAGGAGTCTTCACAGACGGCGGTCAGCGCGTCCACGTGTGACGACACCCGCTGCGCCAGCTCGTCGGCGGTCGGCGTCGGCATGACGCCGCGCGCCTGGCGCTGGAAGAGCTGCCGGCCGAGCTGCTTCTCCAGCGCGCGAATCTGCGCGGTGACCGTCGGCTGGGACAGGCCGAGCTGCGGCGCGGCGCCGGTGAGAGAGCCGGCGCGGTAGACGGCCGTAAAGGTGCGAAGCAGCGACAGGTCCACGCGACCTCCTCATATAGGAATGCCGATCGAATCTAGCAGCATCTCTATTGGCATTCGAATGCGAAAGCGACCTATGTTCGAGTTGAGGCCGCAAGGACGGCGGCCGAAACTTCGCACTTCTTTACGGAGAACCCATGACCCGCACGAACAGGATCCTCATGGTGCTGACCAGCACCGCCGCGCAAGGCGAAGGCGGCGACCCGACGGGCTTCTACCTGCCCGAGGCGGCGCATCCGTGGAAGGTGTTCCGCGACGCGGGATATGAGATCGACTTCGTCTCGCCGCTGGGCGGCAAGCCGCCGATGGACGGCGCCGACATGTCCGATCAGGTGCAGCGCGCGTTCCTCGACGACGTGACGGTCGCCGGCAAGCTCAAGGCCACGTTGCGGCCCGACGAGATCGACGCCTCCGCCTTCGACGCGATCTTCTACGTCGGAGGCCACGGCGCGATGTGGGACTTCCCCCACGACAAGGGACTGGCCGCGATCGCCGCCGCGATCTACGAATCCGACGGCGTGGTGGCGGCCGTGTGCCACGGTCCGGCCGGGCTGGTCAACGTCACGCTGTCCGACGGCGCCTATCTCGTCGGAGGCAAGAACGTCGCCGCGTTCACCAACGACGAAGAGGACGCGGTCGGCAAGACCGAGATCGTGCCGTTTCTGCTGCAGACCACGCTGGAACAGCGGGGCGCCGTCCACACCGGCGCCGACAACTTCGCCGCCCACGTCGTCGCGGACGGACGCCTCGTCACCGGCCAGAACCCCGCCTCGTCGACCGGCGTTGCCGAAGGCGTCGTCAAGGCCCTTGCCGAGACGCGTCGTTAGGCGCGACCCGGGCGCGCGTCGAGTCAGCTCAGCATGCGCGTCGGGGTGATCTCCCGGACGTAGACGAGGGCGTCGAACCACTCGGAGAACCGGCTGGCCACGACGTGATGCTCGGCGTCCTCGGCGGGGTCGTAGATGCCGGGCACCACCCGCGTCTTGTGCGCGTCGGCCAGCCACTCGGTGACGTCCGAGGGCGCCGGCGCGCGCAGGTCCAGGCAGTATGCGTCGAAGTTCGCCCGGTCCAGCGTCGTCTCGACGTAGTCGGACGGCGGGACGGGCACCTCGACGCCGCCGTGCAGAAGTCCATGATGGAACGTGAGCAGCACCGACAGATACCCCTCCCCGAGGTGGCGGCGCAGCAGGCTGCCGGCGCCGTGCGACCGCTCGCCCTTGGCGATTTTGACTTCGAAGGGCCCGCCCCCGGCGACGAAGGCGACGCCGTCCCAGTAGGCGACCTTGCCGCCGGTGTCGCGGCGCCACTGGAGAATCGCGTCGCTGGCGAATCGCGCCGAAGAGTCGAAGCCGGTGCTGGCCGCGATGCTGGAGCCGTGGAATTCGACGATCGTGCGCGCGTGTCGCAGCGCCCCGGCTTTGCCGTCGCCGTCGGGCAGGGAAGCGATCAGGTCGACGGCGTCGCGAGCGTGCTCGACGAAGGGCCGCCCGGGGTGGGTCCCGTTGAATCGTTGAACGTGTTCGCCCACGTCGTGGGCGGTGCGGATGACGCCGTAGCAGGACTCCAGCTCGTCGAGGCGCCGCGGAGCGACCCGCCGTACGTAGTCGGCGACGGCGTCGTAGTCGAACAACCTCGCCTTGGCCGGCGACACGCCGAAGACGTGGATCGGATCGTCGGGATTGCTTGCGTTGAACGCGCGCACCCACTCCAGCGCCTGCGCGGTCTCCTCGGTTCGCCACGGCGCCCACACCTCGGACAGCAGGCGTCTCGGGTCGCCTTCTCCCGTGCGCACGTATTCGTCGAGGCCGGCGACGATCCCCTGATCGTCCTGTATGGCCAAGCCGCGGAAGTCGAGCCGCTCGACGAGCAGCCTGAATATGCGCATCCGAATGGCGAACAGCTCGCGCGAGGCGCGTGTGGTTTCGCCGAGGCCGACGACCACGGCGTCCCCGACGGCTTCGATCAGCGGCTCGAGGTCGGTCAGGGGCGCGTCCGCGTCGAGCCCCGTCAGCGGATGCGCGTTGGCGTCGATCCACTGTTCCGCCGTTGCCGTCGACTGCTGCATGACCGCCTCCGCTTGTCGCCCGCGACCGGCCGAGCGCCGGTCGACGTCGCGGCCAACGCTAGGCGCGGCGGATCGGGACGCGCATCTGTCAGATGACCGGTCTGGACGCCGAAAGTCGCACCGGCAGCGCGAGGAAGCCGTTGGTGCGCGGCGAGGGGATGCGGCGCAGCCGATCTGGCGACGTCGCCAATGTCGCGTCGGGGAAGCGCCGCAGCAGCCCGGCCAGCGCGATCTCGATCTCCATGCGCGCCAGCGCCGCGCCGAGACAGAAGTGGATCCCGTGGCCGAATCCGAGATGGCCGTTGTCGGCGCGAGCGAAGTCCAGGGTGTGCGGATCGGCGTGGCGGCCGGGGTCGCGGTTCGCGGCGGCCAGCGACAGCAGCACGGTGTGCCCGGCCGGGATCCGCACGCCTCCGATGTCCAGGTCTTCGAGGGCGAAGCGACGAATGGCGAGCGGCGCCGGCGGGCTGTGGCGCAGAAGCTCTTCGACCGCCGTCTCAAGGAGGCCGTCGTCGCCGCGCAGCTTCGCCGCCTGCTCCGGCGCGCACAGCAGTTCGGCCACGGCGTTGCCGATCAAGTGGGCGGTGTTTTCGAAGCCGGCGAACAGGATCAGAAACGCCAGCGAGGTGAGCTCGTCCTCGCTGAGGCGACCGTCGCCGTCGCGGGCGGCCACCATGGCCGAGGTCAGATCGTCGCCGGGTTCGCGGCGCTTGGCGGCGGTCAGATCGGTCAGGACCCTCGTCAACCGTCCGATCGCCTCCTTGGCGTCTTCGGGTTTTCGCGGGTTGAGGATCGAGTTGGTCCACGACCGGAAGTCTGCGCGGCGGTCTTCGGGCACGCCGAGCAGCTCGCAGATCACCGCGATCGGAAACGGCGTGGCGAAGGACGCGACAAGGTCGACCTCGTCGCGTCCCTCCATCGCGTCCAGCAGCTCTTCGGCGACGTCGCGCACACGGTCGCGCATCCCTTCGACGCGGCGAACGGTGAACACCCCGCTGACCAGCCGCCGGATCCTGCCGTGATCCGGAGGGTCCATGTTGAGCAGATTGGCGTCGAGGGCCGGGGGCAGAGTCAGCCCTCGATACCCGGTCGTGGAGTTGCGCTTGTCGAGCGACAGCAGCGGATCGGCCAGCGCGGCGCGTACCTCGTCGTAGCGAGTCACGAGCCACGCCGACCCCCCGTCCGGAGTTTCGATCCGGCGCGACGCTCCGATCTCAGGCAGCGACATGACCTCCATGGTCGCCGCTGTCGCGCCGTCGGCCGCCTCCGGGGCGAACCGCCGTCACTGGCTGTGGATTTGGATCAGGTTGCCGCAGGTGTCGTCGAACACGGCGGTCGTCACGGGTCCCTGCTCCAGCGGCTCCTGGGTGAACTCGACGCCGAGCTTGCGCAGGCGCTCGAACTCCGCCTGGACGTCGTCGACGGCGAACGTCGTGAAGGGGATGCCGTCGGTCACGAGCGCCGCTTTGAAGGGCTTCGCCGCCGGATGGCCGTCGGGTTCGAGCAGCAGCTCGGTCCCGTCGGCGTCGTCGGGATTCACCACCGTCAGCCAGCTGTTCTCCCCGAGCGGGATGTCGTTTTTCTTCACAAAGCCGAGCACGTCGGTGTAGAAGGCCAGCGCCTTGCGCTGATCGTCGACGAGGACGCTCGTCACGGTGATTCTCATGTGTTCTGCTCCTTAGGTCTGACCGGCCAGCGGTCTGTGATCGCCGCCAGCGGCGACGTGTCGATGTAGTGGAATTTGGATCTGCCGCGCTTCTCGCACGCCACGAGCCCGGCCGCCTCGAGCACCGCGAGGTGCTGCGAGATCGCCTGGCGGGTCAGACTCAGCCCGCGACGCGAGATCAGGCGCGTGCACAGTTCGAACAGCGTCTGGCCGTCGCGGTCGGACAGCTCGTCGAGGATCGCTCGACGGGTCGAGTCCGCCAGCGCTTTGAAGACGTCGCCCATTACACAATGTTAGGCAAGTGTCGGCTTGCATGTCAAGGGTCCGAGCGGAGACGAGTCTCACGCATGAAAAGATTCCGCAAGTGCGCTTTCATGCCGATCTGCACATTCACTCCAAGTACTCCCGGGCCTGCAGCCGAGACTGCGACCTCGAGCATCTGACCTGGTGGGCGCGGCGCAAGGGCATCACCGTCGTCGGCGCCGGCGACTTCACCCACCCGGCCTGGCACGACCACCTGCGCGACAATCTCGTGCCCGCCGAGCCCGGGCTTTTCCGGCTGCGCGAAGACCTCGACGCCGACATCTCCCGCAGGCTCCCGCCCAACATGGCCGACCGCGAGGTGCGGTTCATGCTCTCGGTGGAGATCTCCACGATCTACAAGCGCGGCGAGCGCACCCGCAAGATTCACCACCTGGTGTACATGCCGGACTTCGACTCCGCGGCCGAGTTCAACCGCAGGCTCGGACGCATCGGCAACCTCGGCTCCGACGGCCGCCCCATTCTCGGGCTCGACTCCCGCGACCTGCTGGAGATCGCCCTGGAGTCCGGCGACGGCGCCTACCTGGTTCCGGCTCACCTGTGGACTCCGTGGTTCGCCGTGCTCGGCTCGAAGTCCGGGTTCGACGCGGTCGAGGACTGCTACCTCGACCTCGCCGACCACGTCTTCGCCGTGGAGACCGGGCTGTCGAGCGACCCGGCCATGAACTGGCGCATCTCCGGACTGGACCGCTACACGATGGTGTCCAACTCCGACGCGCACTCGCCGCCCATGCTCGGC
>JBOGDN010000439.1:0-2161 GCA_050742995.1 Stackebrandtia sp.
GGTGTAAGCGCCGGAATGGCCGTCCGGCAGCGGCGCCGCGCGAGCGCGCCGTCGCAGACTGGCCGCGCACGCGACGCCGGATCGCCCCTGACGAGCAAAGGAACGCAACCGATGACGACTTCTGACACCGGCGCGAAGACGCCCGCGCGCGGCGCGACGACCGGCGCCGAGCGCAAGCTGACCCCGGACCTGGCGCGCGGGTTCATGCTCCTGTTGATCGCCATGGCCTACGCGCCGATGTACGTGACAAGCGGCGACGTCGGCGGCTACGGCAGCCGCCCCGACGGAGGCGCCGCCGACCAGGCCGTGAGCTTCCTGGCCGCGATTTTCCTGGAGAACCGGGCGTTTCCGCTGTTCGGCATCTTGTTCGGCTACGGGATGGTGATGCTGACGACCCGACAGCGATCCGCCGGAACCTCCGAGGCCGAGTCGCGGCGGCTGCTGCGGCGACGCAGCCTGTGGCTGCTGGCTTTCGGGCTCGTACACGCCGCCCTGGTGTTCCCCGGCGAGATCCTGGCGGCCTACGGCGTCGGCGGGCTGATCCTCGGCTGGCTGCTGTTCCGTCCCGAGTCGACGGTTCGCCGGGCGACGGCCGTCCTTTCGGTCTATTACGCCGTCGTGGTCATGCTCGGCGGTCTGGCGATGGGCGTGGCGATGTCCGCTGCCGACGGCGAAGAGCAGGCCTGGAGTATTCCCGGGTACCTGAGCGCCGAAGACTGGATCACGCGCATTGCCGGCGCTCCCGTCACGCCCCTGATGAACACGTTCTTCTTCCCGCTGCTGATCCTCGTGACGCTGGGAATCTGGATCGGCAAACGCCGGCTGCTCGACAGCCCCGACGAGCACCGCGACACGCTGAAGCGCCTGGCGATCGCCGGAATCTCGGTTTCGGCGTTGGGCGGCCTGCCGCTGGCGCTGGCCGGCGCCGGCGCGTTCGACCTCGGCGGCGGCGGATACGGACTCCTGCTCGGCGTGCAGATCCTCACCGGCATCTGCGGCGGCGTCGGGTACGCCGCGGCGTTCGGTCTGCTCGGCGCGCGGCTGGAGCGGCGACGCGGTCCGATCACGCGGGCGCTGGCCGCCGCCGGGCAGCGGTCGCTGAGCGTCTACCTGTTCGCCTCGGTCGGGGTGGCGGTCGTGCTGCACCCCGACCTGCTCGGCGTGGGCGACCACGTGTACCGCGCCGGCGCGATGGCGATCGCCCTCGGGGTGTGGCTGCTCGGCGTGCTGCTGGCCCGCTGGCTGGACGCCGCCGGCAGGCGCGGTCCCGTCGACGCGCTGCTGCGCAAGCTGGTCTACCGCGGCGTCAAGGCCTGAGGGGAAGAGGGGATTTGGGGCGGCGGCGGTTACGCGAGCCGCCCCGAATTTCGTTTTACCGTCAGGGGGGTTTAGGCGTACGCTGTAGTGCGTGTTTACGGGTACCGCCGTGTTCGACATGCTCCTACCCGGCGATTCGCGGTCGTTGAAAGCCAAACGGTCGTACGTGCGCCCCATCGTCGCCGCGCTTCGCAAACTGGAGGTCTCATCCGCTGAGGTGGGTGACTGCGACGTGCACGGCCGCACTCAGGTGGGGGTCGCGGTAGTTTCCGGTGAACACTCGCATGTCCAGGATGTGCTGGACGCCTGCGAAAAATTGGTGGCGGGCCGTCCCGAAATCGAGCTGCTGAGCGTTCGGCGGCGCGTGTTCGGCCCCGAGGACGAAGAAGAGGTGTGGAAGCCATGACTGATGCGGCGAAAGTTCGCCGGATGGCAGAGCGCGTGAAGGAGCTCACCGCGACGGCGATTCGCAACCACGTAAAGGACCCGCGCCTCGGGTTGGTGACCATCACCGACGCCCGTCTCACTCCCGACTTCAGAGAAGCCACGATTTACTACACCGTCTACGGCGACGGCGACAATCTGGCGGCGTCCGCGGCGGCTCTCGACAGCGCCTCCGGTCTGCTGCGCTCGACGGTCGGCAAGGCCCTCGGCCTGCGCCACTCGCCGTCGCTGACGTTCGTGGCCGATCAGCTTCCCGACCAGGTCACTCACATCGACGAGCTGCTCGCCAAGGCCGCCGACGCCGACGCCAAGGTGCACCAGCTGGCCGCGCGGGCGCGTTACGCCGGCGATCCGAACCCGTACAAGTCGGAGGACGAGGAGTCCGAGGACGCGGCTTAAG
>JBOGDN010000440.1:0-2717 GCA_050742995.1 Stackebrandtia sp.
AGCTTGGCCAGGGCGGCGTCCTGCGCGCGGAAGCGTCCGCGCGTGCTGAACAGCTTGACGGAGGCCGACCAGGCCAGCACCGCGCCGATGATCGGCGGCTGCAGTGCGGCGAACCATTCGAACATGACGGGACCTTTCTGCACGTGGGCGTCGGGCGGATGAGGCGGAAGGTCAGTCGACGCGCGGTCGGCTCACCAGGTCACCCGCACGGGAACCTTGCCCGTGGACACGTCGGCGATCTGGGAGTAAGCCGCCGGCGTCAGGTCCATGACCCGGTTGCTGGCGCATGTGCTGCCGCAGCAGGCCTGTTCTCCGCAGAAGGATTTCGTGCGGGGACCGCAGTCGGCGATGGTGGTGGACACGGCCGCGTTGGTGCACAGACTCGTCGTGGTCTGCGCCGTGCCGCAGCCGAAGCGCGGCAGATCGGGGACGCCGCAGGTGTCGGGTCTTGTGATGTCCCAGCACGCCTGAGAGGCGTTGGGCCAGGCGTGGTTCATGTTGCCGGAATGGCAGGTGCCGCATGCGCCGGTGCCGGCGCCCCCGCAGGGACCCCAGGCGTTGCCGCAGCAGAACCATGTCGCTTCACAGTCGATCATGGTCGCTATCTCCGATCGTTGAGTTGGAACCGTTTTTGAGGAAGCGGCGCCGAGACCAGGGGGCGGCGGCCTCGGCGCCGGAAGGGCGGGTGGTCAGTTGTGCGAGTGGGCGTAGACGGTGGAGATCTCCACCTCGTTGGTGCCGGGAATCCAGGCGCCTACCACCTGGACGTGGGTGTTCACTTTGACCATCGAGATGTCCGAAATGGCGGGCGTTCCATTATAGACAGCTGCCGTGACGTCGGGGACGACCCGAGCCACGACGTGGTCGTCGTTGTGGACAAGGTGAAGGGTGTTGTCGCTGACGGATTCCACGTGCGCGCTGAGGTTGACGATGTTCACCCACACGGAGTCGGCGGCCAGGGAGCCGTCGTCCATGCGCACGCCGCGCGCGTAGAGGCCGTCGCCGACTTCGACGTTGTCGAGGTTGCTCGGCGTCAGCTTCCAGACGCTTGTGGCCTCGGTGGCGCGGATGCGCCACATGGTTTTTCCGTCGGATCCGGTCGCCGAGATGACGCCGTCGGAAACGTCGGTGACGATTCCCTCGGCGAAGTTGGGGTCGGGGGCGCCCGGTTCGGGGACGTCGGCGAGTTCTTCGGCGAAGACGGCTTCGGGCGACAGCGCGCCCAAAGTCGAGGCGCCGACGATCGCCGCGCCGCCGAGCACGGCGCCGGTGAGGACCCGGCGCCTGTTGATTGCGGTTGTCATCGAACTTCTCCTCTTAGCTGACCTGAGCCGGGAACTTGCCGCCGGAAAGACTCGCGACGGCGCTGTACGCGGCCGGAGTCAGGTCCATGAGTCGGTCCCTGGCGCATGTGCTGCCGCAGCAGGCCTGTTCTCCGCAGAAGGAGCGGGTACGCGGGCCGCAGTCGGCGATGGTGGTGGAGACCGCCGCTCCGGTGCACAGGTTTTTCGTCGTGTGCTGGTGACCGCAGCCGCGACGCGTGACGCTGCGGCCGCACGCGGCCGGATTGGTGATGTCCAAACACGCCTGAGACGCGTTCGGCCAGGCGTGTTGTCGGTTGCCGGAATGGCAGGTTCCGCATGCGCCGCGGCCTGTGGATCCGCAAGGACCCCAGGCGTTGCCGCAGCAAAACCAGGTGGCTTCGCAATTAAAAGCAGCCATGTTTCGCTCTTTCGAGTCGTGTCGGGCATACGGCGGCGGGCAGGCCGTCGCTACGACTCAGCGTGTCGAAGGCGACTTACGTAGTCAAGGATGTGAATGTAGGAATCCCACGGAAAATCCATAGAAAAACCACATAAGGGATGTAAACAGGAAGAACGGCGTCTCCGCCTGTTTCAGCGAAGACGCCGCGAACTACACGTCCTACCGAGCTATCAATGCGCGCGTTGTAATACGTCGGGTCGGCACGGTCTCTGGCAATCCCGGCCCGACTCGCCTCCCGCGGCTGGTCGCACGTGGGTACTCGGCGGCAGTGTCCGGACAGCTCCACCAGTCGCTCGGGAACATATCCCTTGAACGTCTGACGAGCTCCGTACTTCCTTTGTACGCCCTTACCGGATGGTAGACAAGACCTTCGGACAATCTCATTGAGCACCGTGAACGACCTCGACAGTCACCCGGCACACCCGCATCAGACGCCCTGGGACGCGCGGGCGGAATCAGGGACGTTTCGCCAAACCTGGGTGGCTTCCCCGATGCGGTCGCACTCGCCGGGCTCGTAACTTGGCAGTCGCCGCCGCCCCCGAGCGCCCGAGGAGAAGACATGTCCGACCAAGACCACGGCCTGGAGGAGAGCCCACGGCGAGGTCGGGTGATCGTCGTCGGGATCGTCGCGCTGACGGCCGTCACGGTGATCGCGGCCGTCGTCATGGCCGTGGTGACCGGCCTGGACTACGGATCGCGGAGCGAGCGGCAGACCCAGACCTACGACCAGGACATCGAGGAGATCTCGATCGACGCCTCCGGCGGCGTCAAGGTCAAAGCCGACCCCTCCGCCGAGGAGGTCGTCGTGGAGCGGTCGCTGGAGTGGACCCGCGACAAGCCCGGCAGCGACGAGCGCTGGGACGGAGCGTCCCTGACCGTGGCCGACGACTGCGTCGGCTCGGACGCCTTCTTCGGGTGGACGGTGTGCAAGGTCGACTACACCGTGACGCTGC
>JBOGDN010000441.1:0-4298 GCA_050742995.1 Stackebrandtia sp.
CATCAACCTGGTCTACACGATCAACGAGCCCGCGGGGCTCGGCGCCCACACCGCGCTGAATGCCGCCGGACGCACAGAGGAGACCACTCTGGTGGCCATCGACGGCGGCTGCCCAGGAGTCGAGGCCACCGCGCAGGGAAAGTTCGACACCACCGCCATGCAATTCCCCGTCAAGATGGCCGAGCTCGGCATGGCCGCGGCCATGGATTACGTCGACACCGGACAGCTGCCCTCTGGCTACACCGACACCGGCGTCAAGCTCATCACCGACGATCCGGTCGACGGGCTCGACAGCGAAGACACCGCCTGGGGCGAAGAGCAGTGCTGGGGCGGATGAGCCCTCGGCTCCTCCACTGATTTCTAAGGAATGAACCATATGACCACGACACAGACCGCCGCCCCTCCGCCGGCCGGCGTCCTTTCCGAACAGACCCGGCTGCGCCGGTACCTCGGCGGCTCCACGGCCGGGCCGCTTTGCGCGTTGCTGATCGCCGTCGGCTTCTTCGCCACCCAGGCCGACAACTTCCTCAGCCTCAACACCGCCGCGTTGGTCCTGCAACAGGTGACCGTCATCGGGACGCTCGCTTTGGGACAGACGTTGATCATCCTGACGGCCGGCATCGACCTGTCGGTCGGCGCCGTCATGGCCCTCGGCAGCATCGTCATGACCAAACTGGCGGTCGACTCCGGACTGCCGCCGGTGCTGGCCGTCGTCGCGGGCGTAGCGGTGTGCGGCCTGTTCGGTCTGGCCAACGGCATGCTCGTGACCCAGGTGAAACTGCCGCCGTTCATCGTCACCCTCGGCATGCTCAACGTGGCCTACGCCCTGACCCACATCTACTCCAACGAGGCCACCATCACCGGGGTGCCCACCATGCTCACCGGGCTGGGCTCCACCTTCCCGGTGGGTGACGCCCGGGTCAGCTACGGCTCACTGTTGATGCTGGCGATGTTCCTCGGCTTCGCCGTCGTGCTCGGCAACACCAGCTGGGGACGTCGCGTCTACGCCGTCGGCAACAACTTCGAAGGCGCCCGGCTGGCCGGCGTGCCGGTACGCCGCCACCTGCAATCGGTGTACCTGGTCGCCGGACTGGTCTTCGGCGTCGCCGCCCTGCTCATGGTCGCCCGCACCGGCGTCGGCGACCCGAAGGTGGGCCAGACCGAGAACCTCGAAAGCATCACCGCCGTCGTGCTGGGCGGCACCAGCCTGTTCGGCGGCCGCGGCGTCGTGCTCGGCACCCTGCTGGGCGTCCTGATCGTCGGCGTGGTGCGTAGCGGCCTGCAGATGATGGGCGTGCTGCCGATCTACCAGATCCTCGTCACCGGCATCCTCGTGATTCTCGCGGTGACCTTCGACCAGCTGTACCGCAGGAGGAACCGATGAGCGACACGCCCCGCATGACCGCCCGCGGCTTGGTGAAGCGGTACGGCCACGTCACCGCTCTGGACGGCGCCGATTTCGACCTGCGCGCCGGCGAGGTGCTCGCCGTCATCGGCGACAACGGCGCCGGAAAATCCACACTTATCAAAGCGCTGTCGGGCGCCATCACCCCCGACGCCGGCCAGATCTCGCTCGACGGTCAACCGGTGCGGTTCAAGGGCCCCGCGGACGCGCGCTCCCACGGCATCGAGACGGTCTACCAGGACCTGGCCCTCGCGCCGGCCCTGGACATCGCGACCAACATGTTCATGGGACGCGAACTGCGTCGCCGCGGCCCGCTCGGCAGCGTGCTGCGACTGCTGGACAAGAAGCGCATGCGCAGCGAGGCCGCCCGGCACATGAGCGAACTCCAGATCGGACTTCAAAGCCTGGCCGTCGCCGTTGAGGACCTGTCCGGGGGGCAGCGCCAGGGCGTTGCGGTGGCGCGGGCCGCGGCCTGGGCCGAGCACGTGGTCATCATGGACGAACCCACCGCCGCCCTGGGCGTACGCGAATCGGCGCAGGTGCTCGACCTGATCGGACGGGTACGCGACCGAGGACTGGCCGTGGTCCTCATCAGCCACAACATGCCGCACGTCTTCGAGATCGCCGACCGCATCCACGTGCAGCGGCTCGGCAAGCGCGTCGCGGTGGTCGGCAAGGAGGACCACTCGATGTCGGAAGTGGTGGCCATCATGACCGGGGCGTTGCGCGTCGACGACGACGACAGCGAGACCCCGGTGGTGGTGGACGAGGCCGCGGCCGCCGCCGCGGGCCTGGAGACCTGAGGTCGCCCGGATAGGGCCGGTGTGAGGATCCACTTGCGTCGCGAGCGACCTCCAGGCGAGTGCAACGGCAGTAAGCCGCTGTACGGTCGCAAGCCCTCGCGTGATCGAGCAGACAAGAGCAAAGCGGAGGTCCTTCTGCTTCCGTAAGCAGGAGGACCGACAAGGCAGCTTGCCTGCCGGCTCGACGACTTAGTCTGCGACTACTAGGCGCTCGCCAGGGCTGAGGAGCGGATCAAGGCGCTCGACGAACGGATCGCCGCCCTGCGCAACGCCGGCGAAACGTTCGCGCTCTTGACCGCCGAAGGACGCCGCCGGCGCCGAAGCCGCCCTCCGCGCACGCGGCCCGCCGCACGCGGGCGCCTTCCCAGCACGTCTCGACACGATCATGTGAACCGTGCGATGCTCTCGAACTAACCAGCCAATTGACCGACCGCGGCCCGTTGAACGTGGGAAGGTCGACCGGTTCAATCGGCTGGCATCCGCAGCCGAGGAAAGGCATTGCAGATGTCCAAAAAAGAGCGACAGCACGCCTCGGACGTCACTCACATGCACGGGCACGGCGTGGACGTCGACTATGAGCACAAGGGGCGGGACTACTTCGAGCACCGCAAGCTCCGCCGCGGCGCGGCCGGATGGGTGCTGCTCGCCGGACTCGGCGTCTCCTACGTCATCTCCGGCGACTTCGCCGGCTGGAACTTCGGACTCGCCCAAGGCGGGTGGGGCGGCCTGCTGATCGCCACCGTCCTCATGGCCACCATGTACACCTGCATGGTCTACGGCCTGGCCGAAATGAGCTCCTCCATGCCCGTGGCAGGCGCTGGATACGGCTTCGCCCGACGCGCCCTGGGACCTCTGGGCGGCTTTGCCACCGGCACCGCGATCCTCATCGAATACGCAGTCGCCCCCGCGGCCATCGCCGTGTTCATCGGCGGCTACGTCGAAGCTCTCGGACTGTTCGGCCTCACTACCGGCTGGCCGATCTTCCTGGCCGCCTACGCCGTGTTCATCGGCATCCACCTGTGGGGCGTAGGCGAAGCCCTCCGCCTGATGTTCGTCATCACCGGATTCGCCCTAGTCGCCCTCGTGGTGTTCGTCGTCGGCATGATCGGCGAATTCGACGTCGACAACCTCTTCGACGTTCCCGTGACCGAGGCCTTCGGCGCCAGCTCCTTCCTGCCGTTCGGAATCGTGGGCGTGTGGGGCGCCCTGGTGTTTGCCATCTGGTTCTTCCTGGCCATCGAAGGCGTACCCCTGGCCGCCGAAGAAGCACGCGACCCCAAGAAAGACATGCCCAAGGGAATCGTTGTCGGAATGGCGATCCTGCTGGTCACCGCCGGACTCATCCTCGTGGCCGCACCCGGCGGCGCCGGCGCCCAGGCCCTCATGGACTCCGACAACCCACTGCCCGACGCGGTCAGACAGGCATACGGAGGCAACAACTTCGTGGCCGACTTCGTCAACTACGTCGGCTTGGCCGGTCTGATCGCCAGCTTCTTCTCCATCATCTACGCCTACTCCCGACAGCTGTTCGCCCTGTCTCGAGCCGGCTACCTGCCGCGCTGGCTGTCGGTGACCGGCCGCCGGCGAACCCCCTACCTCGCGCTCATCATCCCCGGCGCCATCGGCTTCGCGCTGGCGTCCATCACGCAGGCCGGCGATCTCATGATCCAGATCGCGGTGTTCGGCGCGGCCGTGTCGTACGTGCTGATGATGGTGTCGCACATCGTGCTGCGTAAGCGCGAACCCAACATGGAGCGGCCGTACCGCACGCCCGGCGGCGTCGCCACCACCGGCGTCGCGCTGGTGCTGGCGGTGACCGCGCTGATCGCCGTGTTCCTGGTGGACCTGGTCGCCGCAGGCATAGTGGCGGGCATCTTCCTGGCCGCGATCGCCTACTTCTGGTTCTACAGCCGGCATCGCCTGGTCGCCAACGCGCCCGAAGAGGAATTCGAGGCCATCGAGCGCGCCGAGTCCGAGTTGTCCGACTAGCAGGCCGGCGTTTGGTCCAGAGCCCTCGACGTGCGACGGGCTCTGGACCAGTCAGCCTCGCTCGCTCGGCAAGGTCAGAAATCTATGAACCCGTACAGGGC
>JBOGDN010000442.1:0-1856 GCA_050742995.1 Stackebrandtia sp.
CGCCGCCGACGATGTCGGCGTACGGCTCGGGATTGTCGGAGTCGACGTCGACGGTCACGTCGTCGACTCCGGCGGCTTGCGCGAAATCGACTCCGGCGTCGCGGCTGTGCGCTGCGCCGACGCCGCCTGCGACGTGCGAAGACGGGCCCCGCCCGGCACGGTGTCGGGCGGGGCCTGGAAGGGGGAGCGGTTATGGTCTTGTCAGCCCGAACTCATAAGAGCCGGAGCCGGAGTAGGACTCGACGCGCCAGACGTAATAGCCCGCCGAGCCGTTGTAGCTGATCTCCTCTTCGGAGGTCGGGCTTTCGGACGAAGCCACGCTCTGCCAGGAACTGCCGTTCCACCTCCACAGGTAAAGGTCGAAGTCGGCGCCCGACGGCCCGGACAGGCATCCCACGTGGGCGCCCGCGCCGGCGTAGTAGTAATCGCCGTCGGGTTCGTAGGAGTAGCCGCCGGTTCCCGAAAGCGAGCCGGCGAAGTTCTCGGCGGACTCGTCGCAGCCTCCGGGCGGTTCGCCTCCGTTGCCGGAGGTCGTCAGCGTCACCGGGTAGGCGTTGAGAATCGGAGTCAACGGGTAGAAGTAGGTCGTGCCGCCCGACGAGCAGTTGCCGCTGCCGCCGGAGGTGACGCCCTGTGCGCTGCCGCCGGAGATCCAGGAGCCGCCGGAGTCGCCGGGCTCGGCGCACACGTTGGTGCGGGTCATTCCGCAGACGGTTCCCTGCGGATAGGTCACGCACTGGTTCTTCTGGCCGAGTGTTCCGCAGTGGACTCCGGTGGTGGAGCCGGAGCGGCACACCGACGCGCCCGAGGGCGCCTCGTTGCCGTCGGCGACCGTGAAGTCCTGCTGCCCGTAGCCGTTGACGCGGGGCACGGACGTCCAGTTGCCGTTGGCCGCCACCCAGGCGCGGTCGGCGCTTGGGAAGGTGGCGGCTTGGACGCTGCCGAGCGCCACCTGGTTGTAGCCGCTGACGCTGGTGCCGGCCGAGCCGCAGTGTCCGGCGGTGACGAATCCCGATCCGCCGGCGTGGTTGATCGCGAAGCCGACGGAGCAGCGGCTGCTGCCCGGATAGTAGGCGTCGCCGCCGCGGATGTCGTACAGCGGCCGCGCCTGCTCGGCGGAGTGCTCGTAGACGACTTCGGCGTAGTCCACGCCGGCGGCGTCGGCGAACTCCTTGGCGGCGTTTTCGTCGGCGGCGGCGATCGTCACCGCGTTGGCGGCGACGTCGACGTACCAGGAGTGGATTCCTTCGGGCGTGTCCGCGACGTCGACGAGCGCGTTGAAGGAGGAGTCGAGATCTGACAGCGTGTCGTCGACGATCGCGGCCGTGGCGCCGAGCTCGGCGATCCGGTCGGCGAGACCGGCGTCGGAGACGGCGACCGTGGCGCCGGCGCCGTCGGCGTCGACCCAGGTTCCGGCGTAGGCGTCGCCGAATTCGGACTCGGCGATCTCTTCGACGTCGACGGCCACCTTGTCGACGGCCAGGCGGTCGTACACTTCGGAGCGCGACATGTCGAAGTCGCGGGCCATGGAGTCGAGAACGATCTTGTCGACGTTGCCTTCCAGCTCAGCGCGGGCGTCGCCGAAGCTGACGGGCTCTGCGGCGGCCGGCGCGCTTGACAACGCGACGGCCCCTGTGGTGACGAGCGCTGCCGCGGCGCACGCGGCGGCGATTCTTCTGGGCATGGTTTCCACGAAACGGGCCTTTCGTGTGAAGACGGCGAGGGTGTTGCCGTCTAATTCGGCCGCACGTTCGGTGCGACAGCCATCACTATATCGACATTCTTAATTAAGCGAACAGTCCGAAGCATTCGCTGAATGCGCACCGAAAAACGCCCCGCCCGGCGCCCGCGAGATG
>JBOGDN010000443.1:0-6132 GCA_050742995.1 Stackebrandtia sp.
CGAGCACGGTGCGCTTGTAGGTCTCGCCCATGACGTCGGCGACGAAAATGTCGTCGTCGACGCTGACGACGGTCAGACAGACGCCGTCGACGGCTATCGAGTCCCCGGGTTTGGCGTCGGAGGTGACAAGCGGCCCGCGAATCGACAGACTCGCCGGCGCGAGCGCGACGACTTCGCCGAGCTCTTCGACAATTCCAGTAAACATTCCTTCGTGTCCCCTTACCTGCGGTACGGGCACACGGCAGGCGGGGAAACAGCGAGTCGCGCCCACGTCGCAACGCGGGCACTCGCGCGCCAACTACCATCCGGACTTTAACCGTCGGCCCCGGAGTTTCACCGGGTCAACCGGTCGCTGGATGCGACCGGGTCGCGGGCTTTCACCGCCGGTTCGGAATTTCACCGAACCCCGCCAGCGCGCATGCTGGTCACTGTCGAGTCTGCCACGTGCCGACAAGCGCCGCAGCTGGCAGTGGTCGACGTCATACCGAGGCTTTTATCCCGTGTGAAACGAGCCGCCGGTACGTATGATCTCGCGCATGGGAACGATATGCATCCGGGTCGCTGCGGCCACCCGGCTGGGTTACCGGGCGTCAGCCCCGGTGATCCGCCCGCGCGCGGCCGTTTAGGCCCGTCGCGCACGCTTTCTTCTTTCTGAGCACGTGACAGTCCGCAACGGACTGCTATTTCGCGTGTCGTGACACGGGCCTCGACTGGTCCGCCTTCCGTCTTTGACAGGCCGCCGCCTGCGCCGCCGCCTGTCTTCCACCGGCTTCTCACGCCGGGAAGGACACGTCATGGCACGTTCGCGTTTTTCGCACCGCTCCCGCTCCAACCGCTCGCCGCGCGCTTCAGCGCGCCGGAAGTACTCGCAGAATTTCCTCGTCGACCATCAGGTCGCCGCCGCCGTGGTGCGGCTGTCCGGCGTCGCCCGCGACGATCTCGTCGTCGAGGTCGGCCCCGGCGACGGCATGCTCACCAAGGCCCTGGCGCGCAAGGCCGGCAAGGTGCTGGCCTACGAGATCGATCCGGTGTATGCGCGGCGGCTGGCCGAGCGCTACCGCGACGACCCGCGGGTGCGCTGCGTCCGCGGGGATTTCCTGGCCGCGGCGCCGCCGCGCGGCGAGTTCGCGGTGGTGGCCAACATTCCGTACAGCCGCACCGGCGGGGTCGTCGACTGGTGCCTGCGGGCGCCCGGACTGACCTCGGCGACCCTGATGACTCAGCTGGAGTACGCGCGCAAACGCACCGGCGACTTCGGACGCTGGAGCCAGACCACGGTCGAGTCGTGGCCGCGTTTCGAGTGGACGCTGCGCGGGAGGGTCGACCGCGGCAAGTTCGACCCGGCGCCGCGGGCGGACTCCGGGATCCTGCAGCTGACGCGCCGCGACAAGGCGCTGCTGCCGCGAAAGGCGATGCCGCAGTACCGCGCGCTGGTGCGGCTGGGGTTCACCGGGGTCGGCGGGAGCCTGCGCGCGTCGCTGCGCCGAGGGTTCGGCGCGCGCGAGGTCGGTTCGGCCTTCGCCGACGCCGAGCTGGATCCGCGTACGGTCGTCGGCTACGTCACGCCGCAGCAGTGGATCGAGGTCTTTCGCGCGCTGTATTCGCTGTGACCTCGAAAGGGGGCCTGCCTCGCGGTTCAGCTACGGCAGGCCCTCAGGCCTCGACGAGCTTGGCGAGCTTTTTGGGCGCGACCAGCGTGTAGGAGGTGCGCACCCACTCCTCGACCTCCTGCCAGCACTCCTCGGAGAGGTTCTCGCCGAGATCGGCCGACACCCAGCCGTGGCGGCCCAGGCCGTAACCGGTCGGCGTCACGGCCGCGTCTGAGGCGACCAGCGCTTCGGCCTCGATGTGCGGCAGTTTCACAGTGACGCCGGCGGCTTCGGGCGAGGTGAACACGAACACCTTGCCGCGCACTCGGAAGGTGGGCTCGCCGCCCCAGCCCTCTACGTCGACTCGCCGCGTCTCGGGCAGGGCCGCGCAGACGGCTTCCAGCCGTCGCATGTTGTCCGAGCGCGGCGGCGTCTGCGATGTCATGCGCTCGACGTTACCGCCGGTTCAGGCGGCGCGTCCCTGGATGTGTTCGGCCACGTATCCCAGGTTCGCCAGCTCGGCGAAATCGGCCCCGCTGATGTCGCGGCGGCGGTCGTAGGCGACGTAGGAGCCGGGGTGGGACTTGGCCACGCTCTTCATTTCGGTGGCCACCGCGACCACCTCGCGCGGGTCGCTGAAGTGGCGCTGTCCCGAAAGCGCGACCCCGATGGACAGGGTCGGCAGGCGGGCGCGGATCGCCTTGCCTTGCCGGTCGGTGGTCTCGATGTAGCCGTTCTCGGCGTCCTCGCGATCGCACAGGTCCGCCGCGCGGGTTTCGAACTCGGCGATGGCGTGCCGCGTGATCGGGGCGACCAGGAGCAGGTCGCTCATGAAGATGAAGTCGTCGCCGCCGACGTGCCCGATGAAGGCGTGCGGCGGCCCCGCCGCCAGGACGGCGCGATGCAGCGACCCGGCCAGCGACTGGATGAACTCGTCGCCGCGGACGAAGCCGTAGGCGTCGTTGACGCTCTTGAAGTGGTCGATGTCGATGTAGCCCAACGCGAACGGCTCGCCGGTGCGCACCCAGTCGGCGATCTCGGCGAGGATGCGGGCGTTGCCGGGAAGACCGGTCAGCGGGGAGACCTCGCGGATCTCGCGGTGGCGTCGCAGCGCCGAGCGCACCCGCGCGACCACCTCGGCGGCGTCGAAGGGTTTGACGATGTAGTCGTCGGCGCCGATGGTCAAACCCGCGATCCGGTCGGCCGACAGGCCCCGGTGGGACAGCATGATCACCGGCAGACTGGCCGTGATCGGGTCGCCGCGCAGGTGCCGCGTCAGCTCCAGGCCGTCGATGAGCGGGAGGTCGACCTCCATGAGCACCAGGTCCGGGCGGCGGCGCGATATCTGCGCCAGCGCCTGGTAGCCGTCGCGCGCCATGGCCGAGTCGAAGCCGTTCTCGCGTAGCTGACCGGATAGATACTCGGCCAGTTCGGCGTCGGAGTCGACGACCAGAACCAGCTCTGACGGAGTTTCGGGCTGCCCGCTCATAACGTCACCGGTCCGCTTCGGGTACAGACGAGTCGGCGAGGGCGCGCAGCCGGCGCACGGCCGCGGCGGGGTCGTCGGCGCCGAAGACGGCGGTGCCCGCCACAAAGGCGTCGGCCCCAGCCTGCGCGGCGGCGGCGATGGTGTCGTCGGCGATCCCGCCGTCGACCTCGATGCGCAGTTCAAGGTGACCGGAGCGCGCCGCGCGGCGCACGAGGCGGACCTTGTCAAGCAGCTCGGGCATGAACGACTGACCGCCGAACCCGGCCTTGATCGTCATGACCAACAGCGTGTCGAACTCGGGCAGCAGTTCGAGGTAGGGCTCGACCGGGGTGTCGCGGTCGATGGCGAGCCCGGCCTTGGTTCCGGCGGCGCGCAGGTCGCGGGCCAGACCGACCGGGTCGTCGCAGGCTTCGGCGTGAAAGGAGACGTTGTAGGCGCCCAGCTCCGCGTAGCCGACGGCCCAGCGCTTCGGGTCGGTGATCATCAGGTGGCAGTCCAACGGCGTGTCGACGGCGGCCTTCAGGGATTTCACCACGGGCGCGCCGATCGTCAGGTTCGGCACGAAGTGATTGTCCATCACGTCGACGTGCAGCCAGTCCGCGTCGGCGGCCACGGCTTGCCCCGCCTCGGCCAGCCGAGCGAAATCGGCGGCGAGCAGGCTGGGAGCAATGACTGTCTCACGGATGCGCACGACAACAGTGTATGCGTTCAACCGACAGGACGTACAGGCCTGACTACGGACCATTTATCACAGACCCTTCGACGCATCGTCGTCACCCTAACGACGGCATACCAGGTATATCTAACATCTGTTCCCTTCTCACGCAAGCAATTTAGGAGTCCTAACAGGAGAGCAAGTAGACGCTTCGAGGGGGCGGGTAACTAGTCAGCGAATTTTTACGGCTTACACGTGGAGCTCGCGCGGCGACTCGCGGTGAGAATTCCCTCCCAGTCCGTCCCGGCAGCCGCCCGAGTTCACCCGGGCGACATCTCGCGGGTCGAGCGTGGTCTGGCAGATTGGACATATAGCTCCGCACTCCAGCGGGAGGAGACGATCGTGAATCGATACGACTTGGTGTGCGCGGACATGGCCGGGACCACCGTCGCCGACGACGGCGTGGTGGAGCAGGCGGCGTCCGCGGCGTTGGAGGAGCACGGACTGTCGCGGGGCGCCGCCGAGCACGACGCCGCCATGACGTACGTGCGCGACACCATGGGCCAGTCCAAGATCGAGGTTTTCCGCGCGATTCTGCACGACGAATCGGCCGCGCAGGGCGCCAACCGCAGCTTCGAGACCGCGTTCGAAGATCTGGCGCGCGCCGGCAAGATCACCGCGCTGCCCGGCGCGGAAGACGTGCTGCGCAGGCTGCGCGAAAACGGCGTCAAGACGGCGCTGACCACCGGCTTCGCGCCGTCGACCCAGGCGGCGATCCTCGAAGCGCTGGGATGGCGCAACCTCGTCGACCTCGCGGTCGCCCCGGCCGACGGCTTGCGCGGGCGGCCGTTCCCCGACATGGTGCTGCACGCCGTGCTGCGATTGAGCGTCGACGACGTGCGCCGGGTCGCCGTGGTCGGCGACAGCGCCAACGACATCCGCAGCGGTCTGCGCGCCGGCGCCGGCCTGGTCGCCGGCGTCCTCACCGGCGCCCACGACGCCGCCGCCCTCCGCGAAGCCGGCGCCACCCACATCCTCGACTCCGTCGCCCAACTGCCCTCCGCCCTCGCCTGACTCGCCGCCGCCCCCGCGAGCGCGGCAGCATGCGAATACCTCGCCGTAGCCGCCGAGCACAAGGCATGCGCGCCGTCGCTCACACGACCGCCCTCCGCGAAGCCGGCGCCACCCACGCCCTCGACTCCGTCGCCCAACTGCCCACGCCCTCACCCCGCCCAAGCGCGGCGGCATAACGCGTCGAGGCGGGCATCCGGGAGGGCGATCCCCCACCCCGGCGCGAGCGCCGCCGCATGCGCGCCGTCGCCCACGCGGCAGCCGAACACCGCCTCCTCTCTCTCCTCATCTCCCCCCGCGAGCGCCCCCGCGCGAGCCGGGGTGTGCGGCGCCGTGTGTCGTACCCTGGGGCGTGTCGGTGCTGGGTACGGGGTTCCCGGCGAGAATCCGCCGCCTGCGCGTTGTGGGGAAATTGCGGACAGACATCGAAAAATGCGCCTATATGCGAGATCGTGTCCGATTGGTCCGTTATTCGCATATTTGACACGCATGCCCCCGGCATGGTGCCGCGACCGGCACACGGCCAATGCACAAGGGAGTAACTATGAGGCGAATCTTGATCGCGGCGGCAGCCGCCGTCTTCACCGTGGGAGCAGTCGGCGCGGCAGCGCACGCCGACGAAAACGACACGGCGAACAGCGACGAGATCACGATCCAGGGCCCAAGCGCCGACGAGCTTCGCAACGTCGTCGACGGCTGCCCGACCCAGCTTTCCAACGGCGAATACTCCGAAGACCAGGACGGAGACAGCTACATCCCGGTCTGCCAGACCAGCAACGCCGTCCACTGGAAAGCCGATATGGACATCGACTGCGACGGCCAGCGCACCGACGAGTGCAACGAGAACACCGACCCCTACTTCCAGCCGGAGACGGCGTGGAACCAGTCGGACGGACAGCCGCTCATCTCGGCGCAGCTGCCCTTCATCGTCGTCCCGCTGCCCAGCGACATCTGGGACTACGAGACCGCGGACATCGGCGGCGGCACCGTCGCCGCGGTCATCTATGAGGACAAGGTCGTCTACGCCGTCGTCGGCGACCTCGGCCCGGAGACGATCATCGGCGAAGGCTCGTATCGGCTGGCCGAGGACCTTGGCATCGACCCCGACCCGTCCACCGGCGGCATCGGCGGCGCGGTCGTCGACTTCGTCCTGTTCCCCGGCATCACGGCCGAACCCATCGAGGACCCCGAACAGTCCACGACCCTCGGCGGCCCGGCCGCCGACAAGCTCGTCGAAGACTGCAAGGACGGCTGCTAAACGGCCGAAGCGGTTACTCGGCCGCCCGGCGCAGCACGGCGCAGAACATCGCGTCCGTGCCGTGCCGGTG
>JBOGDN010000444.1:0-4324 GCA_050742995.1 Stackebrandtia sp.
GCCCGGCCCCGCGTGCTGTTCGCATGCACCGGAAACAGCTCCCGCTCGCCGATCGCCGCGGCCCTGCTGCACCGCCGCACCGGCGGCCGCGTCGAGGCGATCAGCGCCGGCAGCCACCCCAAACCGCGCATGCATCCCAACGCCGTGCGGGTCATGCGCGAACACCACGACATCGACATCGCCGACTGGCGCCCGCGCCACCTGGACACGGTGGCTCACCGCCGCTTCGACCACCTGATCAGCCTGTGCGACAAGGTCCGCGAGGTCCGCCCCGAATTCAGCGACCTGTCGCGGCCGATCCACTGGAGCATCCCCGACCCGGCTGCCGCCGGCGACGACGACCAGGCAAGCTACCCCGTCTTCAGGCACATGGCCGCGGACATCGACACCCGCATCCGCTACCTGCTGCCCGTCCTCTCCCGCACCGCGAACCCGGAGGTCCAGCCATGACGACGCCGCCCGACGAACTCGCCAGCGTCCGCTACATCGTCGACGACGTAGCCGCCGCCGTCGACTTCTACACCACCCACCTCGGCTTCACTGTGCACACCAACCCCGCGCCCGCCTTCGCCGACGTCATCCGCGGGCCGCTGCGGCTGCTGCTGTCCGGGCCGGCAAGCTCCGGCGCCCGGGCCACGCCCGACGACTGCGCCGCCCCGGGCCGCAACCGCATCCACCTCGTCGTCGACGACCTCGACGCCGAGATCGACCGACTGCGCAACGCCGGCCTAGCCTTCCACAGCGACCTCGTCTCAGGCCCCGGCGGACGCCAGATCCTGCTCGCCGACCCGTCCGACAACCTCGTCGAACTGTTCGAACCCGCCCCACGCTGACCCGCCCCCGCCAGGCCCGGCCGGCTCAGCCGTAGACGACGGGGCCTCGCTCGGCGACTCCGAAGCCGAGGAGGCGGACACCGACGGAGTGGAAGAGTCCGCCAAAACGACAAACAGTCGGCGACTCGCGACACACGGTCAGACGAACATCACTCCAGCCGTCGTCGGGGCGAGACGCGCAAGCCGCGTCCCGCCCCGCTCGCCCAGTCACACCAACGTCGCACCGGCGTGACTGCGCTCCAAATCCAGCAGCAGCCGCTTGCGCTCGACGCCGCCGCCATAACCGGTCAGGCTGCCGTCGGCGCCCACCACCCGGTGACACGGCACGACGATCGAAATCGGATTGCGACCGTTAGCCGCACCCACCGCCCGCGACGCCTTCGGCGCGTCGATCTCCTCAGCCAACTGGCCGTAACTCGTCGTCTCCCCATAGGGAATCCGCGTCAACGCATCCCACACCCGACGCTGAAACTGTGTTCCCTCAGGAGCCAACGGCACGTCGAAACGCCGCAGCCGACCGGCGAAGTACTCCCGCAACTGCGCGACCACCCCGTCAAAGGGCCCGGCGTCGGCACGACCGAACGCCTCCGCGTCCGGCAAATGCCGCTGCCGATCCATATACAGACCGCACAACGCACCCGACGAATCCGCCACCAGCGTCAACGGCCCCACGGCCGAATCCACCACAGTGTGCACCTTGCTCATCTTTCCGCTCCTCTCAATCACTCGGCATCCGGTTGATCGCGTGATCACCGGTCGCCCACAAGTACTGCACCGCATAAGCCCGCCACGGCCTCCACCGCCGCGAACGCTCCTCCAACGCCGCCGGAGTCGACCCAAGCCCCAAACCCGCCGCCGCCTGCTTCACACCCAAATCACTCGGCAAAAACGCGTCCGGATCGCCCAACGCCCGCATCGCCACCGACTCCACCGTCCACGGACCCACCCCCGACAAACCGCCCAACAGCTCACGCGCCGTCGTCCAACAACTGCCGATCCCCAAATCCAGCTCCCCGTCGGCCAACACGCCCGCCAACCGCGTCAACGTCCGCCCCCGCGACCGCGGCATCCCCAACGAATCCGAATCCAACCGCGCAAGCGAATCCGAATCCGGAAACAGATGCGTCAAACCGCCCTCCCGATCCTCCACGGCCTCGCCGACCTCCCGCACCAAACGCCCAGTCGTCGTCCGCGCCGCCGCCGTCGACACCTGCTGACCCAGCACCGCCCGCACCGCGAACTCCGCCGGATCCACCGTGCGCGGCACCCGACGCCCCGCAGCCTTGGCCACCAACGGCGCCAACACTTCGTCGCCCGACAACAACTCGTCCACCGCCACCGGATCGGCGTCCAAATCCAACAACCACCGACACCGACTGATCGCGAACGCCAAATCCCGCAGATCCGTCAACGACAGCCGACACTCCACGTAATCCGGCAACGGACGCAACGCCGCCACACCCGGCCCATGCGGCAGCCGCAACGTCCGCCGATACGCACCCTCACGCCACTCCTCAACCCCCGGAACCGCCGTAGCCGTCAAATGACCGAACAAGTTGTCCGGAAACAACGGCTTGCGAAACGGCAGCCGCAACGACAGCACCCCGGCGCTGGCCGACGTCTGCCGCCGCTTCGCCCGCTCTCGCAGCGTGCTGGGGGTCGAGGCGAACACCGCGCCAACGGTGTCGTTGAAGGTGCGGATGCTCGAAAAACCCGCGGCGAAGGCGACCTGTCCCATCGGCAGGTCGCTGGTCTCGATGAGGATCCGCGCGGTCTGCGCCCGCTGCGCCCGCGCCAACGCCAGGGGACCGGCGCCCACCTCGGCGCGCAGCTGCCGCTCCACCTGACGCACGCTGTAACCCAGACGCGCGGCCAGACCCGGCACCCCCTCGCGGTCGACCACGCCGTCGGCGATCCACCGCATCGCCCGCGCCACCACGTCGGCGCGCTCGTTCCACTGCGGCGAACCCGGGCTGGCGTCGGGGCGGCAGCGCTTGCACGCCCGATAGCCGGCCTGTTGCGCGGCGGCCGCGGTGGGGTAGAAGGTCATGTTCTCCGGCTTCGGCGGCGCCACCGGACAACTGGGACGGCAGTAGATCTTCGTGGTCGACACCGCGATGAAGAACCAGCCGTCGAAGCGGGCGTCTCTGCCCTGCACCGCTCGGGAACAGCGCTCGAAATCTTCGTGCATGTCTGCCAGCATCGTCGCCCGCGACCCCAAACGCTAGCGAAAAAGCGACATCTCGACTCGCCGGCACGGTGATGTCGAAAACTCGCCAGTCGACGTCAGACCCCTCGGGTTGACTGGTCGCCATGACAACCAACGCCGATCGGCACGCCCGCTTCCGCTCCCTGCACGTCCCGGGCCGCCCCCTGTGCCTGCCCAACGCCTGGGACGTGGCCAGCGCCCGCGTCATCGAGGACGCCGGCGCGGCGGCCGTGGCCACGACCAGCGCCGGCGTCGCCTGGAGCCTCGGCAGGCCCGACGGCGACAAGCTCGACCGCGATCGCGCCGTCGATCTGATCGCCCGCACCGCCGCGGCCGTCGCCGCGCCGGTCACCGCCGACATCGAAAGCGGCTATGCCTCCACCGTGAACGACATTCCCGACACGATCGCCGGAGTCGTCCAAGCCGGCGCCGTCGGCGTCAACATCGAAGACGCCCTCGCCGGCGGCGACACGCCGCTGCGCCCGATCGACGAACAAGCCGAACGCCTGGCCGCGGCACGCGCGGCCGCCGCCGGCATCCCGCTGTTCGTCAACGCCCGCGTCGACACCTACCTGCTGGGAGTCGGAGACCCTGCCGCACGTTTCGACGCCACTGTCGAGCGCGCCGCCGCCTACCTGCGCTCGGGCGCCGACGGAATCTTCGTCCCCGGAGTCGTCGACCTCGACGTGGTCGCGGCCCTCGTCGAAGCCGTCGCCGCGCCGCTCAACGTCATGGCCGGACCGGGCGCGCCCACGGTCAAGGAGCTCGCCGACGTCGGCGTCGCCCGCATCAGCCTCGGGCCGGGCATCGCCATGGCGGCCTACGCCGTCGCCGCGACGAGCGCCCGCGAATTCCTCGCTCAGGGCACCTACTCCAGTTTGGAAGCAGGGCTCGACTTCGGCTTCCTCAACAACCTGATGGCAGACAGGGGAGGGGAGTAGCCCGCGAAGGCGCAAGGAATATCCATATTAGAATTCACTTGCGGGGGAGAGGGGAGCGAAGGCCGACGACAAGTTCAAACGGCCGACGCGCAGCACGGCATAGACCCCCCATGCTCCCCTGTCACCCTGAATTCAGCATAAGCGACATTATGCTGAATTTCCGGATAAACGTCCCAAAATAAGACAAACACCCCATCTGCAACTCTGGGCACGCAGCGCTGGAAACCCCCGTGCGGGCGTTGCTTCTCATGCGGCGGGATAACCGTTTGACAGCGCTTGGTCGCATAGGGTGAGATGAGGAAGCTTCGCCTAGGGTGGTCTGCCCCCGGATGGGGCGGGGC
>JBOGDN010000445.1:0-1699 GCA_050742995.1 Stackebrandtia sp.
GCCTCGTCCATGACGTCGTCGTGATACAGCGTGGCCAGGTGGGTCAGCTCCATGACCAGCGCCGACTCCACGACCCCGTAGGCCTCGGGGTCGCCGAAGTGCGCCGCGGTCGGCCCCAGCATCGGCCGGAACCGCTTGCCCCCGGCCTTGAACAGGTGGGAGGCGGTCTCGGTGACGAAAGCGTCCTCGGAGTCGACGACCTCGTGCAGCCGCTTTTCGACCACAGCCAGCCCCCGACTCACCGACTCCTCAAGGTCGGGATGGCCGAACTCCAGCTGTGCTGTGCGTTGCGCCAAACTCACCACGCGCCCCACGATACTTTCTCGATTGTCTATGGGTTAGGCCCGTGGCCCCCGGCTATGGCCTACGCCGCCTCTGGCCTCGGATTTCGTCGCGCATTTCGTCTCCTCAACCCGGCGAAGGCCGCCTGCGCGACGCCAGCAGCATGCGGCGCCCGACGATCATCATGACGGCGGAGGCCAGCATCAGTCCCGCCGTCGACAGCCACGCCGTGGTGTAACCCGACGTTTCGACGATCGCGCCGAAAGCCAGCGGCCCGAGGCCGCCGCCGAGCGCGATCCCCGTCTGGGTCACTCCGGTCGCCGCGGCCGGCGCGTGCGGGTGAAGGCTGGAGATCGCGAAGTTGACCAGGCCCGGCCACGCCCACCCCAGCGCGAACCCCACCGCGGTCCCCACGGGAATCAGCCACGCGCCCCCCGTCGCCAGCATCGCCATCCCGACGGCCCCGCTGCCGAGCATGATCGCGACCATGACGAGCCTGCCCCCGTCGCGCCGGTCGGCGATCCAACCGACCCCCACGCGCGCGGCCACGCCCGCCACGCCGCCGAGCGTCAGGTTCAAGCCGGCCGCCGACTCCGAAAGTCCCTGGGTGACGGCGTAGTCGGCCAGAAACGAGCCGAGCGGGTTGGCGGCGGTGGCCCCCATCGCGCCGGCGACCGCCACGGCCACCAGCGCCGCGCTCGGGCGCTGCCGCGAGGCCTGGGCGCGGCTGCGTCGCGTGGCGGTTTCGACGTGAATCCGCGGCAACGTCGGCCACGCCGCCATCGCGAGCACGGCGGCCAGGACGAAGGCCCAGCGCCACCCCACGGTCAAAGCCACCACGGGCACCGACGCCCCGGCCAGCGTCGTCGACAGCGGTATCGCCGCCTGTTTGACGCCGAACATCAGCCCCTGCCGCCGCCGCGGCACCCGCCGCGACAGCAGCGCGTTGGCCGCCAGCTGTCCCAAAGTGTTCGCCGGACCGGCGGCTGTCAGCAGCAGGGCCAGCGCCGTGTAGCTGCCCGCCGCGGCGATGCCCAGCAGCGCGGACGCGGCCACGGCGATCGCGATGCGTCCCGAAAGCCTCGCCCCCAGCCGCTCCACCACAAAGCCGCACCCCACGCCGGAGACCGCCGCCGCGGTGAAATACAGGGCCACCGCCAGCCCGAGCTGAAACGCGGAGAAGCGCAGGTCGGCCGCTATCTGCACGCTGAGGCCGCCCACGAGAAACACCGGGCACACCGAGGCCACCGTGGTGACGACGGCGGCGGTTCCGGCGCGCGACGGGGAGGCGCTCATCGCAGGAGGCTACTGCGGCCGCGACTCACGGCGAAGCGTCGTCCGAGAAATTGTGACGCCCGGTCGCGTCGGACGCCCGAGGTCGATGTCGCCGCGGCGGAGGGGCAAAGGTGGGGACAGC
>JBOGDN010000446.1:0-4388 GCA_050742995.1 Stackebrandtia sp.
GGCTCTGCGAGCGCGCAGACAACGCCGGTCGGCGGGCGCACACGGGCGGCTCGACGCGCAGGCGCGAGGTCGCCGCGGCGTTCGCGGGTCAGGCGAGCTCGACCAGTTCCAGCAGATCGTCGCTCCACAGGTCTTCGTCGCCGTCGGGCAGCAGGATGGCGCGCTCGGGACGCAGCGCGGCCACCGCGCCGGGATCGTGGGTGACCAGGACGATCGCGCCGGGGAACCGCGAGATCGCGTCGAGGACCTGTTCGCGACTTGCCGGGTCCAGGTTGTTGGTCGGCTCGTCGAGCAGCAGCACGTTGGCGCCGGAGCACACCAGCGTCGCCAGCGCGAGACGGGTCTTCTCGCCGCCGGAGAGCACTCCGGCGGGTTTGTCGACGTCATCGCCGCTGAACAGGAACGCCCCCAGGATCTTGCGCAGCTCGGTGTCGGACAGCGCGCCGCCGGCGTGGGAGTCGGCGGTGCGCATCAGTTCGAGCACCGTGCGCTCGATGTCGAGGGTCTCGTGTTCCTGGGCGTAGTAGCCCACGCGCAGGCCGTGCCCGGCGAGCACCTCTCCGGTGTCGGGGACGATCTCGCCGGCCAGAACGCGCAACAGGGTCGTCTTGCCGGCGCCGTTGAGTCCGAGGATCACCACGCGCGAGCCGCGGTCGACGGCCACGTCGACGTCGCAGAACACCTCGAGCGACCCGTACGACTTCGAAAGGCCGCGCGCGGTCAGCGGCGTCTTGCCGCATGGCGCCGGCCGCGGCAGGCGCACGTTGGCCACCTTGTCGGCGACGCGCACCGCCTCCAGCCCGTCGAGCAGCCGGTCGGCGCGGCGCTGCATGTTCTTGGCCGCCACCGCTTTGGTGGCTTTGGCGCCCATCTTGGCGGCCTGCGCCGACAGGGCCGAGGCCTTGCGTTCGGCGTTGGCGCGTTCGCGACGGCGACGGTGCTCGTCGTCCTCGCGCTGCTTGAGGTACGCCTTCCAGCCCAGGTTGTACTGGTCGACCTCGGAACGGTTGGCGTCGAGGTACCAGACCTTGTTGACGACCGCCTGCAGCAAGTCGGCGTCGTGGCTGATCACGATCAGGCCGCCCTTGTGCCCGGCCAGGTGGTTGCGCAGCCAGGTGATCGAGTCGGCGTCGAGGTGGTTGGTGGGCTCGTCGAGCAGCAGGGTGCCGTCGCCGTCCGCGGCGTCGGCGAACAGGATCCGCGCCAGCTCCACCCGACGCCGCTGCCCGCCGGACAGCGTGCCGAGCGTCTGGCTCAGGATCCTGTCCTCGAGACCGAGGTTGGCGCAGATGCGCGCCGCCTCCGACTCGGCGGCGTAACCGCCCAGCGCGGCGAAGCGGTCTTCGAGGTGCCCGTAGCGACGCACCAGCGTGTCGCGCTCGGTCTCGTCGGCGGTCTCGGCCAGCTTCGCCTGCAGCTTGGTCATCTCGGCGAGCAGCGCGTCGAGCCCGCGCGCCGAAAGCACCCGGTCGCGCGCGCACACGTCCAGGTCTCCGGTGCGGGGGTCTTGCGGCAGGTAGCCGAAGGGGCCTTGACGGTCGATCTTGCCGGTATAGGGCAGGGTCTCGCCGGCCATGGCCTTCAAGGTGGTGGTCTTTCCCGCGCCGTTGCGGCCGACCAGGCCGATGCGGTCGCCGGGCTGGACGCGCAGCGCCACGTCGCTGAGCAGGATCCGGGAGCCGGCGCGCAATTCGAGCCCGGTGACGGAGATCATGGGATTTCGCTCGCTTTCGAAAACTGATGGAAGACGGTGCTCGGGTACGGGTCGTCTGCCAGCCGAGCTTTCGCGATACTCAGATCTCGACGGTCATCCCGTCGCTCGCGTCAAAGCGGTCGGCCGGCTGCGGAGCACTCAGTCTTGGCAGCGGCGCACGAAGCAATGGTAACCGTGACTCTTCCCCGCCCGCGAGCCGATATTCGCCACACCGCCGGCGGCGCAATCAGCTCCGGTTCTCCAGCACCGACAGAGTGGTCACGCCGGTCTCGACATATGAGGCTTCGCCGTCTGCGGTGTGCGCCAGCTTGTGCTGGAAGATCACCGCGTCCTTGCTGCCCTCGGCACGCTCGACGCGCCAGTACTCGGGGATTCCAGCCTTCGCGTATCTGCGGGGTTTGTCGACATGGTCGTCGTGCTTGGACGACGGCGGAACGATTTCGACCGCTACGACGATTTCATCTGGGTCGAAGTAAGAACGAGTGTCGTCGACCGCCTTTTTAAACACGGCGACGTCTGCAACACGCGTGCTGCGCTTGCCGAAACGAATGCCCACTTCTCCGGAGGCGGGTTTTCCCTGCTTCTCCAGTGCGAGAACAAGACGCGACCCGACACGGTAGTGCCATACAGTCGCCGGCGACCTCACGACAAGATCCCCCTCGCGCAGCTCATAGCGATAGTCGTCGGGGAGCTGCTCAAGGTCGTCGACGGTGAGGTCGTGCATGGGCAAGTCAAGTATCGACACGGCCGCTCCTTTCACTAGGCGTCGGGGCTTTCGGGCTCGACGAGGTGGATGGAAACGGCCGCGAAGCGCGCGGGCATGTCCTTGAGCACGGCAAGGCGCGGCTCGCCGACGTCGCCGATGTGCGGCGCGACGATCTTGGCCTTGAGCCCGGCGAGTCGTGGGTCCTTGAAGACCGCGTCGACGCTCGTCCGGTCGCCGGCGGTGACCACCGCGTCCAGTCCGGCGGCGGCCGGGGCCAGCACTCGATTCGCCGCGTCGGCGGCCTTGCCGGCGGCGTGATCGGCCTGGTTGCCGCGGCGGCGCGAGTAGCGCTTCTGCGACCAGCCGCCGGCTTTGGTGCGGCCCTGCACGTAGCTTGTGTCGACTTTGGAGGACTGAAGTCGGTCGCCGTCGAACACGCCGACGGCGAAGGCGCCCTTGCGCGCCAAGACGACGCCGACGCGACGCGGTTGTCGCGCGACGTCGGCGAAATGCTCGATGCGGGTGCGCGAGTCCCCCTCGGGGATCTCGTCGGGGCTGCCGCCGCCCAGCGGCAGACCGCACACGGCCAGGCTGCCGTCGGCGGCCGCCACCTCCATGCCGCCCGAGGTGTACACGGCGCCGGCGACCACGTGGCGGGCGTCGAAGCCGTCGATCCACTTCAGGAACCGCTGCGGCGTCACCAGGATCTCCCGGCCGCCGCCGGCCGCCGGGCGGTTGATCGACATCGTCGCCGCCGGGCCCTTATACGTTGAAGCCGAGCGCGCGCAGCTGTTCGCGGCCCTCGTCGGTGATCTTGTCGGGGCCCCACGGCGGGATCCACACCCAGTTGATGCGGATGTCGGAGCACAGGCCGCCGCCGGGGCCGGTGGTCAGCGCCGAGCGCGTCTGGTCTTCGATGACGTCGGTCAGCGGGCAGGCCGCGGAGGTCAGCGTCATGTCGACGGTGGCGACGTTGTCGTCGTCGACGTGCACGCCGTATACGAGACCCAGGTCGACGACGTTGATGCCGAGCTCGGGGTCGACCACGTCTTTCATGGCCTCGGTGACGTCGTCGACGGCCGCCTTTTCCGTCGCCGAAGCCTTTTCGGCGGCCTCGGCCGGCTGTTGCGTGGTCTCGGTGTCACTCATCAACATCTCCAGTCATGTCGGGCGTGCTGGCGCGCACGGCCGCGTCCTTGAAAGCCATCCACGACAGCAGCGCGCACTTCACGCGCGCCGGGAACTTCGAAACCCCGGCAAAGGCCACCGCGTCTTCCAACACGTCTTCGTCGGGTTCCATTTCGCCGCGGCTGGACATCAGCCGCGAGAACGCGTCGAGTGTGGCCAGCGCGTCGGTCAGCGGCTTGTCGCGCACCAGGTCGTACAGGACGCTTGCCGAGGCCTGCGAGATCGAGCAGCCGACGTTGTCGTAGGAGACGTCGGCGACCTTGCCCTCGGCCAGGTGCACCCGCAGGGTGATCTCGTCGCCGCAGGTCGGGTTCACGTGGTGCGCCTCGGCCTGGAACGGCTCCCGCAGCCCCTTGCCGTGGGGCTTGCGGTAGTGGTCCAGGATGACTTCCTGGTACAGCTCGTCCAGCATCTCAGCCGAATACCTTCCGCGTCTTCTCCAAGGCCGCCGTGAGGGCGTCGATTTCGTCGGTGGTCGTGTAAATGTAGAACGAGGCGCGGGTGGTCGCGGGAACGCCGAAGCGGATGCACGTCGGCTTGGCGCAGTGGTGGCCGACTCGCACTTCGACGCCTTCGGAGTCCAGCACCTGCCCCACGTCGTGCGGGTGGACGCCTTCGAGGTCGAACGAGATCGTCCCGCCGCGGCCGATCGGCACCCGCGGGCCGATGATCCGAAGGCCCGGCACCGTCTCAAGCGCCGGCAGCGCGTAGGCGGTCAGCTCCTTTTCGTGCCACTGCACCGCCCGCATGTCCAGCGCGGTGAGGTAGTCGACGGCCGCG
>JBOGDN010000447.1:0-5850 GCA_050742995.1 Stackebrandtia sp.
AGCCGTCGGCCGGCCGGATTCCCAGGCCGTGCCGGAACACGTCGCGGGGGTCCCAGCGCGCCTTGGCCTGCTGCAGTCTCGGGTAGTTGTCCTTGTAGTACAACCGGTGCCAGGGGATTCCCGAGCCGTTCAGGTCGGGGTCGACGAGGTCGACGTCCGCGTAGTTGATGAAGCAGCCGTCGGTGCGGTCGTTCGACGCGGGCACGCCTCCGGACTCGGCGTAGACCTCGCGGTAGAACCGCCGCAGCCACTCGAGGTTCGAGTCGTCGACGGACGGGTCCATCCAGCCGCCGATGAAGACGGCCTTGAGGATCGAGTCGCGCTGGGCGCAGGCGGTTTCCGTCGGCGACGCCGCGCCGACCTTGCCGCCGTACGAGAACTGCCACAGCATGCCGGCGCCGTCTTTGCGGCCGCCGCTGAGGTTGTCGTAGATGACCGCGATCTGCTCGTCGCTGAAGCGCTTGCGCATGTAGCCGGACTTGGTCTTGGTGCGGGTCTGCGCGTTGACCTCGGCGACCGGCACCGAAAGGGTGGCGTCCAGCCACGGCGCCATGCCGCCGACGCGCTGGAACGGAGCGGAGACTCCGTCGGTCACCGCGCCGATGTAGTCCTCGAGGCGGCCGGGGGCGCCCTCGTCGTCGGCGATGATCTGGCCGGCGAGCTGCACGTGTCCGACCTGGCGTTCGAACGCCATCAGCAGGCTGTTCAGCCCGATGTACGGCGAGTCGGGCGCGCTGTTGTTCTCATGCCATTCGCCGTGGTTGCGCAGCAGCCGCTCGAACGAAGGGCGGTCCAGGTTCTCCCAGCTCCACGTGAGGCTGAAGCCCAGGCTCATCTTCGGCGCCTTGGGCAGCAGGTCTGCGGCGTCGTGGCTGTCCACGCCCGGGCTGCGCAGCAGGTACCGGGTGACGATGCCGAAGTTTCCGCCGCCGCCTCCGGTGTGAGCCCACCACAGCTCGCGGTTGGGGTCGGACTCGTCGCGCGTGGCCACGATCGCCTTGGCGTGGCCGGAGGCGTCGACGACGACCACCTCTACGCCGTACAGGTGGTCGACGACCAGACCGTGCAGGCGGCTCAGCGGGCCGTACCCGCCGCCGAGGATGTGCCCGCCGACGCCGACGTCGACGCAGATGCCGGCCGGCATGGTGACGCCCCAGCCCAGGTAAAGCCGCCGGTACGCCTCGCCGAGCGTGATGCCGGGCTCGACGGCGAACGCCTTGTGCCTTTCGTCGAAGTAGACGTTGGTCATGCCGGACATGTCGACGACGACCTGGACCTCGGGGTTGTCGATGAAGTTTTCGAAGCCGTGGCCGCCGCTGCGAACCGCGATCCGCTTGCCGTCTCGCACGGCCTCGGAGACCGTGTCCACGACCTGCTCGGTCGAACCGACGACGCGCACGTACTCGGGGCTGCCGCGGAATCGCGGATTGACCCCGCGACTCGTCAGATGCACGTACCTGTTGTCGTCGGGGGTCACGGTCGCCGCGGGCATGGGCGGCGGGAAGCTCTTGTGCATGGTGTCCTGCGTTCCTTTCGTCAGGGTTCGCTTTCGCGACGGCCAGGCAGGCCGAGGCCGAAAGCGCGTCTGCCGTCGACGGTGCGGCCGCGCTGCCCGTAGTGTGCGATATATGGGCTCGGGGGTGGGTGAACGCGGCCGGGTCTACACCGAATGCGCCTGACCTTACCGCCTGCGGAAGCCCCGTGTCCCGACGCGGACGAACTTTTTTGCGCGCCTGGCGTCCTCGGCTCGACGGATTTCACGGAAAGGATTCCGACGTCAACGAGCTGTATCCATGAATTCTCCACAATATTTTTATCTCTTGCGGACCGTCGCCGAAGCCGGGCTCGGGCGTGGTCGAACATGGGCGAGATCGCGGCGTTTCGTGTCTGTTGTGGCTTGAAGTGTGTATTTGCGTGCTGTAGCCTGGCCCCGGCCCGCGTAGCGCCAACGCCCGTCGATCGACCGATTGGCGATCAATGGTCAATGGTGCTAAGTATTTAACTCCCCCCTAATACCCCCACTGGAGGAGGAGAGGAGTCGACTCATGACTCAACGGCGGTTTCACCGTCATGCCGCGGTCGGCGCGGTCGGCTTGCTGATCATGTCGACGCTCGCCTGCGCTGAGAAGGAAGCCGATCCGGAGACGGTGCCGATCGGCTTCATAGCCCCTATCACCGGAACTTACGGAGTCGCCGGCGAAGAGATGCAGGCGGCCATCGAGCTCTATCTCGAGGTCAACGGCGGAAAGCTCGGCGGACGCGACGTCGAGCTCGTGTTCGCCGACGAGGCCAACGGCCCCGACGACGTCATGCCCGACGCAGAGCGAATGGTCTCCGAAGACGAGGTCGTCGCGGTCGGAGGAGTCCTGCAGGGCGACACCAACTACGCCGTCGCCGATCTGGCTCAGGCCAACGACATTCCCTTCATCGGCTCCGGGGGACGCCCGGAATTCGAGGAGGATCAGCTCGACGGCGTGTGGTTCACCAGCTGGGTGGGCGCGCTCACCGGAGTGGCGATCGCCCCGTACGTGCTCGAGGAAATCGACGGCCCGGTGTACGTGATCGGTCCGGACTACCCCGGCGGTCACGAGAACATCCTCGGTTTCTTCGAGGAATACCAGAAGATCGGCGGCGAGATCGCCAATCCCGACGACGAGGTCGTGTGGACGCCGTTCCCCGACACCACCGACTTCGAGCCGTTTCTCGAGGACATCGCCGCCTCCGACGCCGAGGCGATATTCACGTTCTACGGCGGAGTGAACTCCGTCGACTTCGTCAAGCAGTGGGCGCACTCGGACGTCAAAGACCTGCCCGTCTACAGCAATTTCCTGACCGAGGGAATCGCCCTGCAGCAGCAGGGAGTGGAGGCGCTGGGAATTTCCAGCGCGGTTCCCTACTCGCCCGACCTCGACAACGCCACCAACCGGGAATTCATCTCCGAATGGTCGGCGGCGGAGGACAACACTCCGTCCATCGCGGCGGTCGCCGCGTGGGACGTCGGCGTCGTCCTCGACGCGGCCATCGGCAAGATTCCGGCCGACGAAGAGGTCACCGGCGAGAAGATCAACGAGGCGGTCGGCCAGATGGGAGAGGTCAACAGCCCACGCGGGGAATGGCAGTTCGGCCCGAAGACCCATGCGCCGATTCAGCGCTACTACCTGCGCGAAGTGCGCCTAGACGGCGAAATCCTCACCAACGTCGTCATCCAGGACTTGGCCACGCTCGGCGAATAGCATGCCGAGCAGTCTGGCCGCTGACCCGAAACCCACACCCACATAGCCCCCCCAACGAGGAGTTGTCTATGCCTCGAACACTCATGCGGCGATCAGCCGCGGCCGCAAGGCCATGGAGCAAGGAAAGGTTCGTCCATTATGATTCGACAATTCGCGCGGAGAGCCGCGGCCGCCGCGTCGGTCTGCGCGCTGGCCATGTCGCCGGCCGCGTGCGCCTTTGCCGACGCCGAAGGCGCCGGTGACAATGCGGTGAAAATCGGCTGGGTGGCGCCGGTGACCGGCAACCTGTCACAAGTCGGCGAGGAGATGCAGGCCGCGTTCGAGCTCTATCTCGACATCAACGGCAATCGACTCGGCGGGCGCGAGGTCGAGCTGACCAGCGTCGACGAGGGCAACGGCCCCGACGACGTCATGCCGGACGTGGAGCGCATGATCAAAGAAGACGAGGTCGAGACGGTCGGAGGAGTCCTGCAGGGCGACTCGATGATGGCGATCTCGTCGCTGACGCAGGAAAACGAGATCCCGCTCGTCGCCGCCGGCGGACGGCCGCCGCTGACCGAGGACCAGCTGGAGAACGTCTGGCACACCAGCTGGGTCAACGAAGACACCGGCAAGGCGATCGCGCCGTACGTGCTGGACAAGATCGACGGCCCGGTCTACGTCATGGGACCGGATTACGCCGGCGGCCACGCCAACGTGGCGGGCTTCGCCGAGGCGTACAAGGACTTGGGCGGTGAGCTGGCCAACGACGGCGGCGAGCCCACCTGGACGCCCTATCCCGGCACCTCGGACTTCACGCAGTATCTCGACGAGGTCGCCGCCTCCGACGCCGAGGCGGTCTTCGCCTTCTACGGCGGCGCCGACTCCGTCGACTTCATCAAGCAGTACGCGGAGTCGGACGTCAAGGACCTTCCCCTGTTCAGCAACTTCCTGACCGAGGGGAACGACCTGGAGGCGCAGGGCGAAGAGGCGCTGGGGATCGCCAGCGCGATTCCCTACTCGCCGGACCTCGACAACTCCGTCAACCGGGAATTCATCGCCGAGTGGTCGGCGGTGGAGGAGAACACCCCGTCGATCGCCGCGGTGGCGGCGTGGGACGTCGGCGTGGTTCTCGACGCCGCGATCGCCAGAATCCCCGCCGACGAGGAGGTCACCGGCGCCAAGATCGACGAGGCCGTCGCCGAGTTGGGAGAGGTCAAGAGTCCGCGCGGGGACTGGCAGTTCGGTCCGAAGACTCACGCGCCGATTCAGCGCTACTATCTGCGCGAAGTGCGCCTAGACGGCGACGTGTTGAGCAACGTCGTCATCCAAGACTTGGCCACGCTCGGTGAATAGCATGCCGAGCAGTCTGGCCGCTGACCCGCCAGAGTCAATCAACCCCTAGGAACGAGGAGCGTTCTGTCTATTATGTCTCGACAATTCGCGCGGAGAGCCGCGGCCGCCGCGTCGGTCTGCGCGCTGGCTGTGTCGCTTGCCGCCTGTAGCGACGAAAGCGGCTCCGACGCCGTGAAGATCGGCTGGGTGGCGCCGGTGTCCGGCAACCTGGAGGAAGTCGGCAAGGAGATGCAGGCGGCGATCGAGCTTTATCTCGACGCCAACGGCGGAAAGCTCGGCGGGCGCGAGGTCGAGCTGGTGAGCGTCGACGAGGGCAACGGCGCCGACGACGCCATGCCCGGCGCCGAGAAACTCGTCAAGCGCGACGAGGTCGTCGCCGTGTCCGGCATTCTGCAGGGCGACTCGATGATGGCGATTTCGTCGCTGACTCAGGAGAACCAGATCCCGCTCGTCGCCGCGGGCGGACGCCCCGACCTGGAAAAGGAACAGCTGGAAAACGTCTGGCACACAAGCTGGGTCAACCAAGACACCGGCAAGGCGATCGCTCCGTACATTATGGACGAGGTCGACGGCCCGGTGTTCGCCATGGGCCCCGACTACGCAGGCGGTCACGGCAACGTTGAGGGCTTCGCCGAGGCCTACACGGAGCTGGGCGGCGAGCTTGCCAACGAAAAGGGCGAGGTCACCTGGACTCCGTACCCCGACACCGACAACTTCCAGCCGTACTTCACCCAGATCGCCAACTCCGACGCCAAGGCCGTCTTCGCGTTCTACGGCGGGGCCAACTCCGTCGACTTCGTCAAGCAGTACGCGCAGTCGGACGCCAAGGACCTGCCGCTGTACAGCAACTTCCTGACCGAGGGAACCGTGCTGCAGGCGCAGGGCGAAGAGGCGCTGGGCATCCAGAGCGCGGTGCCGTACTCGGCGGACCTCGAAAACGAGGTGAACCAGGAGTTCGTCTCGGCGTGGTCCGAAGGCAACGACGCGCCCCCCTCCACCGCCGCGGTGAGCGCGTGGGACGCGGGCCTGGTGCTCGACATGGCCATCGGCGAGATCCCCGAGGATGAGGAAGTCACGTCCGAGGCGATCTCGGAGGCCATCGCCGGGCTCGGCGACATCGCGTCGCCGCGCGGCGAGTGGCACTTCGGCGAGGCGACCCACGCCCCGGTCCAGCGCTACTACCTGCGTGAAGTGCAGATGAACGAAGACGTCCTGTCCAACGTCATGATCGACGAACTGGAGGTCCTCGGAGAGTGACCCGGCCGTTCGCGCGCGTCTTCGC
>JBOGDN010000448.1:0-3785 GCA_050742995.1 Stackebrandtia sp.
GTGGTGGCCGGCGCGGGCGAGCGCCGCGCCCAAGGTCGCGCCGACGCGTCCGGCCGAGACGACGCCTACGTCGAGGCGGCTGTCTGCGCGGCCCGCGGGCTGCGGGCCGGCGATCCCATTGGGCGACGTTGCCATGGTGTGCGGATCCAGTCCTCTGTTTTGGGTACCGGTCGATTCTCACGATAGATCCGCCGGTGCGCGGGCACAACGCGGGATTTGTCACATGTCAACCTTTCGACCCTGGAAAGCTCGAGTGTTGGCAACACTCGGTACCTCCAAGCCGATTCGCGCTCTCCTGTGCCCCCTACGGCGGGGCGAGCTAAGGAGTCGCATCCTTTGTCTTGGCCGGCTACGCCGCCAATGACAAAGCGGGACTGTTGACCAAGCCCCACGCCAACCGTGCGCGATTTCTCACGTTGACGGCGGCGACGACGTCGGCGGGTCCAGCGAGACCACAGGCGCGACATCGAAATTCGTTTCGGTTTGGTCTGTTGTTCCTCGCCACGTGTCCGCACCACGGGTGTGAGCACTTCTGCGAGGTGTAGGCCGCATCCACCCAGACCACGGGTACACCAAGACGCTTGGCTTTGTAGGCGACGAATGTCCCCAGCTGGTGGAACGGCCAGGAGGAGAGCGCGGCCCGCTCGACGAGACGCGGATATAGGGCAGTCAGCTTCCTAGACAAACCGCGACGAACGCTGCAGGCGGGGCGTTGTCAGAATGGTCGGCGTGGGAGAGACGATGCGCTGGTCGGAGGCGATGCGGCGGGCGCTGTACGGGTCGGACGGTTTTTACGCGTCGCAGGAGCCGGGGCGGCATTTCCGCACCAGCGCGCAGTCTCCCTTGTTCGCGACGGCGCTGGCGGAGCTGGTGCGTCGCGTGGACGTCGCGCTCGGCGGCCCTGACGAGTTCGCCGTCGTGGATGTGGGCGCCGGCGGCGGGGAGCTGCTGGCCGGGCTGCTGGCGGCCGACGACCTTGAGGGACGGCTGCGTCCTGCCGCCGTGGAGCTGCGGCCGCGGCCGGAGTCGCTGGATCCGCGGATCGACTGGCGCGACGAGCCGCCGGCGGGTGTGGTGGGGATGATCGTCGCCTGCGAGTGGCTGGACAACGTGCCCTGCGACGTCGTGGAGGTCGACGAAGCGGGGCGGGCGCGCTATGAGCTGGTGGATCCGGCCAGCGAGCGGACCGTGCCGGGCGAGCTGGTCGACGGCGCGGACGCTGACTGGTTGCGGCGGTGGTGGCCGGCGACGACGCCGGGGACGCGCGCCGAGATCGGGCGATCACGCGACGAGGCGTGGGCGAGTTTGACGAACAAGCTGGAACAGGGGATCGCGCTGGCCGTCGACTACGGACACATTCGACAGTCGCGTCCGCCGCTAGGGACCCTCGCCGGGTTCGCGCGCGGGCGACAGGTGACGCCGGTTCCGGACGGCTCGTGCGACGTCACCGCGCACGTGGCCGTCGACTCTCTCGACGGTGGATCGCTGTGCACGCAGCGGGAGGCGCTGCGACGGCTGGGGATCGACGGCGCGCGTCCGCCGCTGGAGCTGGCGCGGCGCGACCCGGCGGGCTACGTGCGGGCGTTGAGCCACGCCGGGGAAGCCGTGGAGCTGACCGATCCGGCGGGCTTGGGCGGGCACTGGTGGGTCGTCTCGACGCGGGGCGACTTCCCCGATCGAATCCTTTGAGGATCCACCTTCGTCAGCGGCCGCGCACCGCCTCCATCACCTGGCCGCGGTAGGCGCGGCCGAACAGCGCCGTGTGCACCAGCAGCAGGAACAGCTGGTGCAGCGGGATGCGGTCCCGCCAGCCGTCGGCCAGCGGCCACACCTCCTCATATGCCGCGGTGATCCGGTCGAGTCGCGGCACGCCTCCCCACAGGTGGAGCGTGGCCAGGTCGGTTTCGCGGTGGCCGCCGTGGGCGGCGGGGTCGATCAGCCAGGCCCGCCCGTCGGCACCCCAGTGGACGTTTCCGGGCCACAGGTCGCCGTGGAGTCGCGCGATCGGCTCGGGCGGCCCGGACAGCACGTCTAGCCTGGCGACAAGCGCCTCCACCTTTGCGGCGTCGGAGGCATCGAGGGCGCCGCGGTCGCGCGAGGTGCGCAGGTAGGGGGCGAGGCGGCGGGCGGCGAACCATTCGGGCCAGGAGGATTCGGCGCAGTCGTTGTCCATCGGCAGCGCGCCGATGTATCCCCTCCAGGCCGCGCCGAACGCGTTCGCGCCGAACTTGTGCGTGCGTGCCAGCTTTCGCCCCAGCTCTTCGGCGCCGGCTTCGCTGGACGCGCCGGGTTCGATCCATTCAGTGACCAGCAGTTCCTCGGCGCCGCACAGCACCTGTGGGACCGGGGCGTCGGCTTGGCACAGCCACTCCAGACCGGCGCGCTCGGAGGCGAGGAACTCGGGTGGGCCGTTTTCGCTGAACTTGGCGAACACGTCGGCGCCGTCGTCGAGTGTGAGCCGTTGGACCACGCTGGTGTCGCCGCCGCCGATCGGGGTGCAGCGGATCCGCTGGTGCTCGATGAACAGCGGCAGCTTGTCGGGGTGCGCGCGCAGGTACTCGACGTCCACGCAGCGACGGTACTCGCCTCTGCTTTCCGGCTGCGGCCGCTGCCAGCCGTCGAACGGCGTGTCAATCGCCGAATCGGCGGTTTTCCGTTTAGTTGTCCACAAGCGGACGTTTGTCCACAGGCGGGATGCGCCGACTGGCCGGGAGCGCTCCCAAAACGATAGGCTGAAGCCAATGGGGAGGAGGTTGGAGGCCCCCGAGCCGGGGGCCGTCGCTCCTAGTTGTCGCTGGCGCCGGGAGCGACTCGGTCCTTGAAGCGGCGCACCATGCTGGCCAAAGGGTCCTCGGAACGGCTGAACGCCTCTTTATAGTGGCGCGCGGCGGCCTTGGCCTCTTCGCCGAGCGGAACTTCGCCGTCTTCGCTGCGGCGGGGATAGTCGCCGGCGAGGATGTCGCGGTAGCCGCCCTCGTCGACCCAGTGCTGCAGCGCGGCGGCCCGCTCGACCGGGAAGTCGTGCGTCATGCTTTCCATGAGCGTGAGCTTCAGCACGCTGTCGAGCATGTCGCCGCCGGCCTCGAAGTCCTTGGCCTGCTTCAGGAACGCCGCCGTGTCGATTTCAGACAGATCGCCGCCGCCGGCCAGCCGCGCCATCACGCGGATCGCCGCCGCCGGGTTCTGCACCGCGAGCAGTCCCGCCCGGTCGGCCGACAGCTCCGACTTCCGCTGCCACTCGTACAGCGCGGCCAGGATGACGCGCAGCGCCACCGCGCCCACCGGCACCCACGACAGGCTCGACGCCAGCCTGATGATCCACAGCAGCATCGTGCGGTACAGCGCGTGGCCGCTTTCGGCGTGGCCGAGCTCGTGGGCCAGCAGGAAACGCAGCTCCTCGTCGTCGAGCATCTGCACGGATCCGCTGGTGATTGACACGATCGGCTTGTCGATGCCGATGGTCAGGCCGCCGAGGTCGGGGTTGCGCGTGACGTACAGCTCGGGAGGGTCGGCGACGTCAAGCACGGACGCGACGCGCAGGTACTCCTCGTGCACGCGCGCGTACTGATGCCGGTCGACGCGGATGGCCCCGCCCAGGAACATCAGGCGCACTTCCCGCTTCTTGACGAAGCCGGCGAACTTTCGCACCAGGATGTCGAAACCCTTCAGCTCCCGCAACGCCACGAGCGCGCCCCGGTCCGCCGGGTGCTCCCACGCCCGAGAGCTGACTCCCTGCAACACAACAGGCTCGCGACGGTTGTCGGTCATAGTCATCTCCCGGGGAT
>JBOGDN010000449.1:0-10062 GCA_050742995.1 Stackebrandtia sp.
CCCCCGGTGTTGATCGCCGCACCGATGCCGGCCATCACGCCGCAGCCGAGCAGTCCGGCCGCGGCGGCCGAAGCGCGCGCGTCGACCTTCGTGCACTGTCCGGACGCGACCAACGTCTTCTCCGCGAAAGCGCCGATGCCCAGCGCCGGGCTCAGCTCGGTTCCGTCGGCCAGCGTCATCTTGCGCGTCGCGTTGTGCGTGGCAAAGCAGTACCAGGGGCGACCGCGCCGGCAGGCCCGGCACTGTCCGCACACCGCTCTCCAGTTGAGGATCACGAAGTCGCCGGGTTCGACGTCGGTGACGTCGTCGCCGACCGACTCGACGACGCCGGCGGCTTCGTGTCCCAACAGGAACGGAAATTCGTCGTTGATCCCGCCGTCCCGGTAGTGCAAGTCGGTGTGGCAGACCCCGCAGGTCTGCACCCGCACCAGCGTCTCTCCGGGGCCGGGGTCGGGAACCACGACCGTCTCCATTCGCACCGCTTCGCCACGGCCGACGGCCACGACCCCTCGCACCTCTTGCGACATCGTCGTCTCCTCACGTAGTGCGTGGACCTCTGTCGTCGACACTACGAGCCGACTCGCCGCCGGGGAAGAGTTCTTTCGGAGGGCTTAAGACCCGACGCCGCAGTCGGGCGCGTCCCAGTACTGGTCGGGACGTCCGTCCAGGTGCACGTGGTCGTCGTGTCCGGGGAAGCCGGGGCCGAGGATGCCGTTGAAGCCGTGGTTTTGCGCCTGTTTCGCCAGGTCGCAGAACGAGTGGCTGCCGGTGAGGTCGACCCCGTCGCCGTAGAGGTGCCGGCTGTCGGGGGCGCCGCCGACCGCGTCGTTGCAGGAGACGCTGCGGAAGCCGCTGGAGACGACGAGCTCCGCATCGCCCATGGCGTGACGCATCGCCTCAAGCTTCCACATGGCCACCAGCGCGTTGGCCTTCGCGGTCGCCGCGTCGACCTTGCCGCCCGAGAAGTCGCTGTTGCAGCTGTTCAGCTCCTCGTAGGTGAAGTGGATCGGCGTGCAGTCGGCGTCTTGCAGGCTGTAGATGTGCTCGAAGGTCTCGGAGGTGGCCTTCCCGTCGGCGGTCAGGCCGTATGCCTGCTGGAAGAGGGTGAGCGCGGCGGTGGTGCTGGCGCCGAACGCGCCGTCGATCGGCAGCACCTGGCCGGGTTCCGGGTAGCCGGCCAGACGGATCTGCAGTTCGGTGACGTCGGGGCCGTCCATGCCTTCTTCGAGGTCACGGTCCCAGGTGAAGCACTCGTCGGCGTGGGCGACGCCGCGCGCGCCGATCACGGCTGCCGCCGCGACGGGCACCGCGACCGCCGCGGCCAAGAATGTGCGTCGGGAGTGTCTGGCGGGCATGAAAATGCCACCTCCATGGGGGTTTCGGGGGTTGTGGGGCGATTTGAGTTGTCGTGAAGCACGGTCCGTCGTCGTGCTCGTGAGATAAAGACAACACCACCGTGCCACAAAAAAGCCACTGCTCAGGGCCGCCAAAGCGTCGACGCTGGTCAATGTCGACCCGAAAGGGGGGTCCCCCGAAACAGGGCGAATAAGGTAAGGCTTACCTTAGTATTTCTCAGTTAGCCGTGTTTGGGGAGAACCGCCATGCCGCAGCCGTTTTACGCCTCGGTTGTGAACACGACCCGCATCAGCCCGCACTTCGTCCGCGTCGCCCTCGGCGGCCCGCACATGTCCGGCTTCGCGCGAGTCGGCTTCGACCAGTGGTTCCGGCTGTTCCTCCCCCAGCCCGGCCAGGCGCTGCCGCACCTTCCCGACCTCGGCGGCTCCGCAGGCCTGCGCGAGGCCTGGCTCGCGGCGCCCGAGCCGATTCGCCCGGTGATCCGCAACTACACGGTGCGGCGTCATCGTCCGCACGACGGCGAGATCGACGTCGACTTCGTCGTTCACGGCGACGAGGGACCGGCCTCGGCCTGGGTGCAGCGCGCCGAGCCCGGCGACGTGGTCGGGCTGTACGACCAAGGCGCCATGTTCGCCCCGCGCGTCGAGGCCGACTGGTTCCTGCTCGTGTGCGACGAGACCGGGCTGCCAGCCGTGGCCGGCGTCATGGACGGCCTCGAAGGCGACCGCCGCCCCGTCGCCGCCTTCGTCGACGTGCCCTCGCCCGCCGACCAACAGGAGCTGCCGTTCGGACGGGAATGGTCGACGCAGTGGTCCCATCCGGACGTGGGCGTGCCGGACGACGCGCGGCTGCTGGAAGCCGTCCGCGAGGCGAAGTTCCGCGCCGGCACTCCGCAGGCGTTCGTCGTCGGCGAGTCGTCCATGGTGCGCGCGGTGCGCCGCCATCTCGTCGACGAGCGCGGCTTCGCCAAGGACCAGATCACCTTCTGCGGGTACTGGCGTCGCGACCCCCAGGCGCCCACGGCCGAAGACGACGACTGACCCGCCGCGGCGAAGGGCCGTCGCAGTTCTGCTATACAACGTGGATGCCGGTATTTGATCTGTCGCTTGAGGATCTGCGCGAGTATCGCCCCGACGTGGACGAGCCCGCCGACTTCGACGCCTTCTGGGAGCGCAGCCTCGGCGAGGCGGCCGAACACCCCCTGAATCCGACGCTGACGCCGCACCGCTCGGCGCTGTCGCTGATGGACGTCCACGACGTCGTGTTCGCCGGCTGGGCGGGCGACCCGATCCGCGCCTGGCTGATCGCGCCGAAGACCGACGAGCCGGTCGGCTGCCTGGTCCGCCACCTCGGATACAACAACGGGCGCGGCTTTCCGCACGAGAACACGGCGTGGCCGGCGGCCGGCTGGGCCACGCTCGTCGTCGACACCCGCGGCCAGGGCGCGTTCTCCACGGCCAGCCCCGGCGACACCGGAGACCCGCACGGCGCCGACCACGCGCAGACGCCGGGCATGATGACCCGCGGCATTCTCGACCCGCAGACCTACTACTACCGCCGCGCCGTCGTCGACGCGGTGCGCGCCGTCGACGTGGCCGCTTCCCTGGAGCGCGTCGACGCCGGTCGCGTCGTCGTCTCCGGAAGCAGCCAGGGCGGCGGGCTGGCCCAGGCCGCCGCCGCGCTGAACCCCAAGGTCGCCGCGGCCCTGATCGACGTGCCGTTCCTGTGCCACTTCCGGCGCGCGGCCGAGATCTCCAGCACCGGGCCCTACCCGGAGATCGTCGCCTTCCTGGCCTCGCAGCGCGACCGCGAGGACGCGGTGTTTCGCACCCTGTCGTACTTCGACGGCGTGAACTTCGCCGCACGCGGGCGCGTCCCGGCGTTGTACTCCACCGCGCTTTTGGACACCACGTGTCCCCCTTCCACGGTCTTCGCCGCTCACAACCGTTGGGGCGGGCCGAAAGAGATCACGGTATGGCCGTGGAACAAGCACGAGGGCGGCCACGGACGGCAGTTCGACGACCAGGCGGCCTTCCTCGCCCGGCACGTGGCGGGATGACGCGACCCGGCGACGCGTTCGCGACTCCGAGCGTGTCGCCGCTCACACAGCCCGCCGCCCGCACGTCGCCCTGCGTAACAGACAATGTCGGGATGGCCCAACGCACCGACCTGCGCAACGTCGCGATCATCGCCCACGTCGACCACGGCAAAACCACCCTGGTCGACGCCATGCTGCGCCAAGCCGGCGCGTTTCGTCAGGGCGCGACGGTCGACGACCGCGTCATGGACTCCATGGATCTGGAGCGCGAAAAGGGCATCACGATCCTGGCCAAGAACACCGCGGTGGACTACCACTCCCCCGACGGCCAGGACGTGACGATCAACATCATCGACACCCCCGGACACGCCGACTTCGGCGGCGAGGTCGAGCGCGGCCTGACCATGGTCGACGGCGTGCTCCTGCTGGTCGACGCCTCCGAGGGCCCACTGCCGCAGACCAGGTTCGTGCTGCGCAAGGCCCTGTCCGCGCGGCTTCCCATCGTGCTCGTCGTCAACAAGGTCGACCGTCCCGACGCGCGCATCAAGGAGGTCGTCGACGAGACCTACGAGCTGTTCCTCGACCTGGACGCCGACGAGTCGCAAATCGACTTCCCGATCGTCTACGCGTGCGCGCGCGACGGACTGGCGTCGCTGTCCGACCCCGGCGACGGGCAGCTGCCGGCCGACGACGACGGCCTGCGCCCGCTGTTTTCCACGCTGCTGGACACCATCCCGCCGCCGGGGTACGAACCCGACGCGCCGCTGCAGGCCCACGTGACCAACCTGGACGCGTCGCCGTTTCTGGGACGGCTCGCGCTGTGCCGCATCCGACGGGGAAACATCCACAAGGGCCAGACGGTCGCCTGGTGTCGCGGCGACGGAACCACGTCGCAGGTGCGCATCTCCGAACTGCTGATGACCGAGGCGCTTGAGCGCAAGCCCGCCCAAAGCGCCGGACCCGGCGACATCATCGCCGTGGCGGGCATCCCCGACATCATGATCGGCGAGACCCTCGCCGACGCCGAGGACCCGCAGCCGCTGCCGCTGATCACCGTCGACCAGCCCGCCATTTCCATGACGCTCGGCGTCAACAACTCCCCCCTGACCGGCAAGGTCAAGGGCGCCAAGGTCACCGCCCGCCAGGTCAAGGACCGACTCGACCGGGAGCTGGTCGGCAACGTGTCGCTGCGGGTGCTCGAGACCGAGCGTCCCGACACCTGGGAGGTGCAGGGGCGAGGCGAACTGGCGCTGGCGATCCTCGTGGAGACCATGCGGCGCGAGAAGTTCGAGCTGACCGTCGGCAAGCCGCAGGTGGTCGTCAAACAGGTCGACGGCAAAACCTGCGAGCCGGTGGAGCGGCTGACCATCGACGCCCCCGAAGAGCACCTCGGCGCGATCACCCAGCTGCTGGCTACCCGCAAGGGCCGCATGGAGCAGATGGTCAACCACGGCACCGGGTGGGTTCGTATGGAGTGGCTGATCCCGGCGCGCGGCCTGATCGGATTCCGCACCGAGTTCCTCACCGAGACTCGCGGCACCGGCATCGCCCACCACGTCTTCGAACGCTACGAACCCTGGTTCGGGGACCTGCGCACCCGCCCCACCGGATCGCTTGTGGCCGACCGCGCCGGTGTGGCCTCCAGCTACGCCATGTTCAACCTGCAAGAGCGCGGCACCATGTTCGTCGAGCCGACCTCCGAGGTCTACGAGGGCATGATCGTCGGCGAGAACTCCCGCTCCGACGACATGGACGTCAACATCTGCAAGGAAAAGAAGCTCACCAACATGCGCTCGTCCACCGGCGAGGTGCTCGAGCGTCTGGTGCCGCCGCGCAACCTGTCCTTGGAGCAGGCGTTGGAGTTCTGCCGCGAGGACGAATGCGTCGAGGTGACCCCGAATTCGATCCGGCTGCGCAAGGTGACCCTCGAGGCCAAGGAGCGTTGGCGCGGCCGCAGGAACACCTCGTCCTGACCGCGCCGCCGAGGCGAAAACCGGGCTTGATCTTACGGATTGGGCCGAGTTGTCCGTTTGTCCGTGGCGCCGGGGGCGTATGCCCGGTACCGTCTGGCGCCATGGACGCATTGAGGGCCTGCGACGCCGAACTCGACGCTTTGGACGGAACCATCTCGGTGTGGTGCGGTCCGCCCGGCGGCGACGCGGCGTACTCCCGGCAGCCCGACGTGTCGCACTACCCGGCCAGCACCATGAAGATCGGCGTCATGGCGGCCGCTTACCGCCTCGCCGACGCCGGCGCGTTGAACCTGGACTCCGAGATCTCCGTCCACGGTCAGTTCACCTCCGCCGTCGGCGGAGTCTTCGGCATGGATCCGGACTATGACAGCGACTCGCAGGTGTGGCAGCGGCTCAACGAGACGGCGAGCCTGCGGTGGCTGATCCGCCGCATGATCGTGCGTTCGTCCAACTTGGCGACGAACCTGGTGCTGGAGCGGGTTGGCTACGCCGCCGCGCAGGAGGCCTACCGCGTCGCCGACGCCGACCGCAGCCTCACCCGACGCGGCATCGAGGACTACGCCGCGCGCGACGCCGGAGTCGACAACGAGATCACCGCCGCCGACCTGGCCGCGCAGCTGTCCGCGATCCAGCAGGCGCGGATGGCCTCGGAGAAGTCGTGTGAGGAGATGCTCGAGGTGCTGCGCGCCCAGGAGATCCGCGTCGACATCCACAAGGGCCTGCCCGACGGGGTCGACGTGGCGCTGAAGAACGGGTGGATCAACGGCATCCGGCATTCCGCAGCGATCGTCTACCCCGACGACGCCGCGCCCTACGTTCTCGTCGCCTGCGCCAGCAGCCCGCTGGCAGTTTCCGAGGACGGATCCGACGAGGTATGCCAGGCCTTCGCGAGGCTGAGCGCGGCCGCCTGGAAGCACCGGCGCGATTTCAAGTCGACGTAGCTGGTACTCCAGCCGTAGATCGTGATCTTCCTGTCTGATTCGCGGCTTGCCGCCATCGGCATCACCGGGTGCGGCGCCGCCAGGAGCGCCCGACGATGAGTTCCTCGAGTTCACGGAGCCTGTCAGCGGCCATCCGCGCATGGGCGTCGGGGTGTGCGAGCGCGACACGGAGGTCGGACGCGACGTGGGTCGCTTCGCGAACCTCGCACTCTGCTCGGAGACTTTCCAGACAGGTCGCCGTCTCACGGGCGATGACGTCGAGAACGGTCTGCATGTGCGGGCCGCTGAACCGGGCCAGGAAGAACCAGTCGTCGGCCGGTTCGCCAAAGCGGGCCCATTCAAAGTCCAGCAGGGCCGTCACGCTTCGATCGTGCGTGAGCCAGTTGCCCCAGTGACAGTCCGCGTGAACCGGGACGACTGCCCGTGCGTGCAGCGGCGCGCGCTCGGCGATCGCCCTCAGACCGTCGAGCAGACGGCGAGGTACGGTTCCGTGCCGATCCACGGCGGCGAGGTTGTCAACCTCGGCAAAGAGCACGGCCCGGCTGACGAACCCGCCGTGATCGAGAGGTTCTCTCAGCGTCTGTTCGACGTGGCCCGCGGGCATCCAGCTGTGCAGTACGTCGAGCCGGTGGACCGCCTCCTGCGCCAACAGGCGCGCTGTCACACCGTCCACACCGGGCATGCCCATGCCGGGAACCGCCCCCGGCGCCCGGGCGTAGCAGGCGTAGCGAACGTCGCGCGTCCCCAGCTGGTGAAGCCCGCTGTCCAGCAGAGGGGCCGTGAGGCCGGCGGGCAGGTGGGGCGCGAGTGCGATCTCTCGGTTCAGCCGCGAGTGGCCGGCGGCGTCGATGATCTTCACGACGACGTCCGAGCCGACGTAAACGCAGTGGGAGCTGCTCTCGGCGGCGACCATGGGACCGGGGTCGCGCCCTAGGGCCGCTGCGGCGATCGCGCGAGCGGCATTGTGGGCTTGCCGCAGGTCGGTCATCAGCACTCCAGCCGTAGACGGCGATCCTGCTGGCGGGGTCGACTTGAGAAGCGGTTGCCGCCACCGTCGATCATCGGCGTGCGAAGACTGACGATCATGCGGCCGCCACAGGCCACAGCGTAAACCCCGCCCGCCGGCAGGAGGCGTTCGACGGCCTGACGGGCGGTTCGCGCGATCACGATTTGCGACTGGAGTACTAGGCTGGGGTCGTCGCAGCCGCCGACCTTGAGGAGCCGCCGTGGGCCGTTGTCGACGGGTCGTCGTCGCCGTGAGCGCCGGTCTGCTGGCGCTGGGGTTTGCCGCGTGCGGCGCCGAATCCGGCAAGGTCGAGGACCCTCCCTCCGACGCCGCGGGCTCCTCCGGAGAGGTCGACGAGCACATCGCGGCCCTGGAGGGTCGTTGGGAGTACCAGGGGGACTTCCCCACCGACGTCGCCGCGCTGACCTTCGACGCCGACGGCAACGCCGTCTACTTCACCGAAGGCGGCATCGTGGAATTCGAGGGCGTCGTCGAGCCTGGCGAAGAGGCGGAGACGTACGTGCTGCCGCTGGAGCCGAAGGAATCCCCGGACGCCGAGGGCGTCGAGGGGTTCACGGCCGAGCTGTCGGTCGACGGCGAGAGCCTGGTCATGGCGGTCGACGGCACGCAGCGGACGTTCACACGCGCCCGGGGAGGCTAGCCGCCGGGGGGTGGTTTTTGGGCGAGACGTCGCGGTTGCCGTCGGCGGCGGACGTCACGCGTTGGGGGCCTCGTCGGTTCCGGCGCCGCGGCGTCGCACTTTCACCAGATCCGGGCGTTCGCGGTCGCGCGGCATAGTGGCTTCGTCCGCGCCTTCGACGACGAGGCCGGCGTCGGCGATCATCTCGAGGTCGGCCTTGCCTTCTTGGCCTTCAGAGGTGAGGTAGTCGCCGAGGAAGATCGAGTTGACGATGTGCAGCGCCAGCGGCTGCAGGCTGCGCAGGTGCAGTTCGCGTCCGGCGGCCAGCCGCACCTCCACGTCCGGGCACGTGAAGCGCGCGGCGGCGAGGATGCGCAGGCAGCGCTGCGGAGTGAGCCGCCACCGGCCCTCGAGCGGGGTGCCGTCGAAGGGGATCAGGAAGTTCACCGGCACCGAGTCGGATCCGATCTCGCGCAGCTCGAACAGGACGTCGATCAGGTCGGCGTCGCTCTCCCCCATGCCGGCGATCAGGCCAGAACACGGAGACAGGCCCGCTCCGCGGGCCTTGGCGACCGTGTCGACGCGGTCGGCGTAGTCGTGTGTGGAGCAGATGTCGGCGTACTGGTCTTCGCTGGTGTTGAGGTTGTGGTTGTAGGCGTGCACGCCAAGCTGCGACAGCCGCTCGGCCTGGCCGTCGGACAGCAGGCCGAGGCAGGCGCAGATCTCCACCTGCGGGTTTTCCTCATGGATCGCGGATATCGTGTCGCCGACGCGCTCGACGTCCTTGTCGCTTGGTCCGCGCCCGCTGGCGACCAGGCAGACGCGCTTGGCGCCCCCGGCGACGCCGGCGGAGGCGGCTTGGGCGGCCTCGTCGGGCTTGAGCCAGGTGTACTTCAGCACCTCGGCTTTTGAGCCAAGGCGCTGCGAGCAGTAGGTGCAGTCCTCGGGGCACAGACCGCTTTTCAGGTTCACCAGGTAGTTGAGCTTGACCCGGTCGCCGAAGTAGCGGCGGCGCAGCCGTCCCGCGGCGGCGACCACGTCCATGACGTCGGCGTCGGCGCTGGCAAGCACCTCGCCGATCTCGGAACGGGTGACGGGCTCGCCGTTCATGCCCTTGGCAGTCAGAGCGTCAAGAGTCGCGCGCAGATCAGTCACGCTGCGATCCTGCCACAGCGACGGGCGTCACCGTCTCGACCAGTTCCTCCAGTCGTCGATCCTCAGCCGGGGCAGGCCGCCCCGCCGCCGAAGACGCCCGCGGTCCACGCCGCCACCGCGTCCTGGAAGTCCGGCGCGTCGGGGTGCAGCGCCAGGGAGTGGCCGGCCTCGGGCAGCACGTAGGCGTCCAGGCAGGGCGCGCCGAGGTAGTAGAGACTCTCGTGTGCGAGTACCGTCTCGTCGCTTGAGCAGTCCGGGCTGGCCAGTCCGCCGCAGAGCAGCTCGTCGTTTCCGCCGACGGCCACCAGCACCGGCACGTCGATCAGCACCGAGAAAGGCGTGACGACGACGTGAATTTGGGACAGCGAGTCTTTCGTGAACATGACAAGACCTCCGAGGGTCGGGCGGACCCTGCGCAGCCCATGTCACCAGATTGACATTAGTCGATTACGGTGTGCGACGGGAGTCGGCGAGCCCGCTTTCGCGGCGCCGACGGTTCGCGTGTGCGGGCGCGTGGAATTCGCGGGCGCGATCTCCCATGTCGTAAGGTATTCGTCATGCCTGTACGCGAAGTCTCCGCCGAGGTGGTGACGTCGGCGTTGCACACGCCGTTCGTCACGGCGCTGCGCAGAACGACGCAGGTGGAGACCGTCCTGGTGCGCGTCGTCGACTCCGACGGCGCGGCCGGACGCGGCGAGGGCCCGCAGACATGGCGCATCACCGGGGAGTCGCTGGCCAGCGTGGCCGCGTGCGTCAACGGTCCCTTGCGCGAGGCTGTCGTGGGAAGCGACCCCGACGATCTCAACGCCATTCTCGACCGCGTCGACGAAGCCGTCTTCGGCAACTACACCGCCAAGGCGGCCGTGGACGAGGCGCTGCACGACCTGGCCGCGCAGCGCCTGGGCGTGCCGCTGACGCGGCTGCTGGGAGGCGGTGGGCACGCTGTGCCCACC